>JAYWDF010000956.1:0-2950 GCA_043779985.1 Akkermansiaceae bacterium
GTCGATCATCGCACTTCTCCCCGCTCGGTTCCTGCTTGGATAACGCTCCCGGCAGCTCTCCAGATACTCTTCTTTGCTCGTATGACTCATGATCCCAGATAGTGTTTTCATCTGGGTGTCATTCTTTCTGGCGCAACGACCGACTACAGCCGATTTCTCATCCCCTTCCCGGTGTCATTCTACTTGGCGCAATGCGCGATTAAGTAAAATTTTGGGAATTTAGTGGCACGATCGACATAATCGTGTCAATTATGTGGCGCGATTTGATAGAATCGTGCCAGATTAGTCATAAATCGTGCCACTTCAAATTCCAGCCCAAGAATTCGACAAGCTCCTGCGCATCATCGCCAGCCGGGGGGCTGGCGCATCCGTGAAGGAACTGCTTGAGCTCACCGAACTCGGATTTCCCAAGCGAACCTTGCAACGGAGGCTGGATCAGTTGGTGATGGAGAAACGACTCGTCCCGAAAGGCGAAGGACGCGCCCGGCGGTATCTAGTCGCGCGAAAGGAGGAGCTTCCCGGATCGGAGTACTCTCCGATGGGCTCCGTAGTTAGGGAGGAGCCGCCGGTCTACAAATCCCGGCATGACTGGTTGTCAGCGGAGGCTTTGGAGATCCGTGCGGTCATCCAGTTGCCCGCTTCGCAGCGCACACCCGTTGGCTATCAGGGCGCGTTCCTTGAAGCCTATCAGCCTAACCAGACATTCTACCTCCCGGAAGATCTACGGAAGGAACTCGGAGAAATCGGTCAAGTGGGCATGGGTGACCTTCCTGCCGGCACGTATCTGCGGCAAGTGATGGATCGCTTGCGCATCGATCTATCGTGGAATTCCAGCAGACTTGAGGGGAATACCTATTCATTGTTGGAGACCCAGCGTTTGTTGGACCTTGGCGAGAATGCCGAGGGAAAAGGCACGCAGGAAACGCAGATGATTCTCAACCACAAGGCCGCCATCGAGATGTTGGCGGATGATGCCAGGGAAATCGATTTCAACCGCTACACCATCTGCAATCTCCATGCACTGCTCTCCGATAATCTCCTGTCTGATCCAGGAGCGTGTGGCCGCTTGCGTTCGTGCCGGGTCGGCATCAGCGGCACGGTGTTTCATCCGTTAGGATCACCGCAGCAGATCGAGGAGCGTTTTGAGACGATTCTGGAAAGGGCGGCTGCGGTGCGGGATCCCTTCGAGCAGGCGTTTTTTGCCATGGTACATTTGCCGTATTTGCAACCCTTCGAAGACGTCAACAAGCGGGTCTCGCGGCTGGCGGCGAACATTCCGCTGATCCGTTACAACCTTTGTCCTCTGTCGTTCGTGGATATGGAGTCGTACGACTACATCGGCGGGTTGTTGGGGGTCTATGAGCTGAATCGCATCGAGTACCTGCGGGATGTGTTTGCGAGGGCGTATCGACGTTCGTGCGCCCGCTACTCCACGGTCCGGCAGACCTTGGGGGAACCGGATCAGTTCCGGCTGCAGCACCGCGCTACGATCGCAAACTTTGTTAGGGATGTCGTGTTGGGCGGTATGGACAAGCGGGTGGCGGCGAAATGGATCGCAGGCAGCGCTGCGGAAATGATTCCGTTGACAGCGCGTGCAAAGTTCATCGAGGTGGTGGAGACCGAGCTAGGGTGCCTGCACATAGGCAATATCGCGCGCTACCGGCTCCGGCCTTCGGAATTTGAAACGTGGTCCAAGGACTGGAGATGAGGTGTTAGCGCTCTGCGGTTCCGGCGGCGTCGAAGCAGATTTGCAATACGTGGGAAACGCCGGGAAGTCCAGCGGTCCAGCCGACGGCGGCCCACGGCAGATTGAGATGTTGCAGTGCCATTGCGATGGCCCGGACTCCGGACTCGATGCGTCCGGAGGGTGGATGGCGCCAAGTCACGCGGCCCAGCGGCGGTCCCTCCCATTCGTTGGCGTCGCGGAGTTCAAGCTGGTGCGGTCGGCGGTCGTGAAACCATCGCGCAACGTCGCAGCAGGGGGAGCATCCGGCATCCAGCCATAGCTCGCAGGATTCGCCGATGCGTGGACTCCAGCGTGGCCACCAGGCCCGGACGGATTGACGGTAGCGTGTCCAATCCGTTCCGAATCGGTCCCGCATGTCCTGATTTTCCGACCATCGGGCGAGGCCTTCCGAGTAAACGATCCCGATGAGCGCAAGAATGACGGGCCAGAGACTCCGGAGAAACAGAGAATCTAGCAAGAGCAATGCGGTCATCGAGAGTTGCATCGGATTACGGACGAACGCGTAGATTCCATGGGTCACCAAGCGCTTGGGCGGATCCAGCGGGACCGGTGTGCCGCCGCCACTGAGGGCGAGGTCGCGCACGGCGGTTAGTCCCGGGATCGAGAGTGCGAAGACCGCAGCTGAAAACAGCGTTTGGAGAGAACCGGAGAACCAGCCCCAGCGACTTAGAACTCCTGGGAGATCCCCGCACTCGACGAGTAGTGGGATGCCTAGGAAAATCCCTCCGAATGCAGGGGCGAGCATCACGCATCGGAAACCCACACACGTGCGTGACTCCGTCCACCTCGACATGAAAAGCGATGGCACGAGAAGACACGCTGCCATTAGAAAATCACCGATGAACCACCACGTATGCAGTTGCAACACGGGTCTCAGTTCCGGCATGACGCGCAAATCGAGGGTCATGAGCACTGCCGCCGTGATCCATAATCTGCCGCCCAGCGCGTGGGCGAGCAAGGGCGCGAAAATCCCCCAGGCGATAACCCAACCGAAGTAAAGCGCGAGCGGCATTCCCGCGAGGGATGGTGCGCGCGAGTGGTATTCCCAAAGTCCCGCGGCACGGGCGAAGGCGTCTAACCAGGGAAGCAAGGCGGCGATCCATGCGAGGGAGAAAAGCAAGCCAATGGACAACCATTTCGCCGGACGAACACTCCATGCTAGCAATCCGGCGCTCACGAGTGGACCGTAAAGGCACGCCAGCT
>JAYWDF010000957.1:0-8481 GCA_043779985.1 Akkermansiaceae bacterium
GTTTGAAAAAAGAACACAGGGCATTTATCATAACACAACGGCTGTATTGGATGCAGATGGTTCTTATCTTGGCAAGTACCGCAAAATGCATATCCCGGATGACCCTGCTTTTTATGAAAAATTTTATTTTACTCCCGGCGACCTGGGGTATAAAATATTCAAAACAAAATTTGCCACATTCGGCGTGTTGATCTGTTGGGACCAATGGTACCCGGAAGCCGCCCGTCTGATGGCCCTCGGCGGCGCCCAACTCCTCGTCTATCCCACCGCCATCGGCTGGCTGCCCGAGGAAAAACCCACCCTCGGCGACGCCCAACACTGCGCTTGGGAAACCGTCCAGCGCGGCCACGCCGTCGCTAACGGCTGCTACCTCGCCGCCGTCAACCGCACCGGCCACGAGGGTGACACCGAGTTCTGGGGCCGCTCCTTCATCGCCAATCCCTACGGCCAGCTCGTCGCCAAGGCCTCAACCGATCTCGAGGAGATTCTCTATCACGACATCGACCTCCAAGCCGTCGAAGACTTCCGCCGCATCTGGCCGTTTTTCCGCGACCGGCGGATCGATGCTTATGGGGATCTGACGAAACGTTGGCGTTAGAGCCGTTCCAGCGTCACTTCTTCGAGGCCAGAAACCGGACCAGGGCTGTGAAATCCTCGAGTGAAAGCGCACTGGCGAGGTTTTCGGGCATCATCGAGTTCGCCACATGCGTCTGCTCCTTCACGTCCGCCAAGCCCACCGTGGTGACCGCACCTGTGACGTCACGCAGCACGATGTGGTCCGCAGTGGTCTCGCTGACAAAGCCCGTCCGGAAGCTGCCGTCCTTCATCGCCAGATTGACGGTTTGGAATCCTTGGGAAATGGAGTCACTTGGGCGCAGAATAGCGGTGGCGATTTGCTCAGCATTCATGATCGAGCCGATCTGCCCCATGTAGGGCCCGAGCGACGGCCCTCCTTGTTCAAGCGCGTGGCAGGCGACGCACCCTTGCTGGGTAAACAGCACTTTGCCGCGCGAGTGGTTTGGCTTCAGCGATTCGACTGCTAGAATCACGTCCTCGACCGGCGTGCTGGCGACGGCTCCCTTTTGCGACGCGATTTTCGCCAGATCCACGGTGGGCCTTTTCTCCAACACCTGTCCGGACTCCAGACTTCCAAGCTTCGCCAAGCCGAGGCGGTGCGAGTCATTCAGGCGTGCGAGGAACTCAAGCTGCGCCGGAGTGGCACCCACCGTCTCCGCTTCAAGCGCAGCGGCGATGCGTGGCGAGGCGGACCATATCACCGGCTTGTAGTAAGGGCCGTGGCTATCGGGCCGGGTGGTCCACCACCATGAACCGTCGTAAGAAGCCTCCTGCTGATAGAGCCGGCCAAGCGTCGTAACGAGTTTAACCCGTTGGGCGGGCGAGGTGGCAGCTTTCAACTTGGCGAGCAGTCCATCCGCCACCGACGGTTCGTGGAGACCGGAAAGCGCCCACAAAGCGAGATCCTCAGACGGGGTGCCAACCGCCCCGAGACAAGCCTCCACTGCGTCCAGTCGAACCAGGGCATGGGCGGCAAGATGAGGTACAATAATGCCGGGATTCGGCGTGGCATGCGCTTCCGATTGCGCCGGCTTGTCGGTGGATTTCCCCGCAGCTACCCGAGCAGGATCCGGCTTGGTGAACGCCACGTCTAGCAAGGCTGGGGCTGCCTGCAGATCGCCAATGCGTCCGAGCGCGATGGCAGACACCGCCCGTTGACGAGGAGTGCCTGATTTCAATTTGGCGAGGAACGGCCCCAGTGGCACTTTGGCAGCTTTCAAACGCGGCAGTCGGTCCGTCGCCGCACGGAGTGCGAACTCGCAAAGCGCCTCGTCTGAGGCGAACACCAACAGATTCTTAGGATCCGGCTCGATCTGCGCGAGGGTGAAGAGCGCAGCCACCCGCACCGCAAGCGTCAGCGAGCCATTCCGGATCGTGGCAACGAGCACAGGCTTCAGCGCCGCCAGCTCGGCAGGGCGGGCGAGAATTTCCTGCTGCGCGTAGAACCGCGTGGAGGCACTCGCCGTGGTAAGCAACTGGAGCAACTGCTCCGACTTGTAACTTGAAAAGGCCGGAAATACACGGTTTTTCCAGCCCTTGGGCGTCACCCGCACGACATATCCCTTGTTGGGATCACCGCTGAAACCCGCCCCGTCCCAGGCGCTCACAAACAACTGCCCGGCCGGATCCACGTCGAGATCGGTGACTTGGGAAACCTCCATCATCTCCTCCACCTTCTCGGTGAAACTCGGCCCATCCGGAGTGAGACGATGAATATAAACCGCCTTGCGGCCCCAGTCGGCCATCAAGGGCTGGTTGTTATACTTCTCCGGCCAGGTCGGCTCTGATAGATACAGCGAACCCACTCCCGAACCGCCGCCGAGATCTTCCAGCGCAGGAATGATCTCACTCACGAAATTCTGAAACAAGCGAGGATAGCCGTATTCGCCGGATTGGATATGATGCAGGAAGCGTATATTCCAACCGCCGCCGTCGTTGGTATTCCCACGCGTGTAGCAGTTCATGAACGGGTCGATGGCGACGTCGTAGATGTTGCGGGTGCCCGTGGTGTAGAGCTCCATCTCCGTCCCGTCCGGACGAACCCTTACAATCCCCCCGCCAAGCAGCGTGAGCTTGGTGCCGTCGGTTCCAGTCGCGTCATGAAACCCAAAATCTCCCACCGCGATGTAGATCCAGCCGTCGATGCCCATGCGGATGCCATTGGTAGAATGGTCGGTCCCGCGGGCGTTGATGCTGGCCGCCGAGCAGATTCCGCGAACGAGCATTCCCGGCGGCCCGTCAGCGACGCCATCGCCATTTGCATCGTCGAAGACGACCAGATCCATGCCCGTGGATTTCCGGGAACCATCATACGCCGTATGCAGGACAAAAAGCCGGGTCCCCACCGAGATCAAGCCGCGTGGATTGTTCACTTCGGCGAAAACCGTGTGGGAGTCCGCCACCCCATCGCGGTCACGGTCGACAAGCTTGACGATCCTCCCCTTGCCTGGACCCTTTCCGAGCGAGCCATTGAGGTCCACCCCGACGAAAACGTCTCCTTGGGCCGACGCGCAGAGGCAAGCCGGACAAGGCGCCACATCCGGGCCCGAGAAGCGTTTCGCTTCCAGATCGCTGGGGAATGAGTCGCCCAATGCCGCAGACAAGGAAGCACCGAAGACTGCGGTGCCGATGATGATTTTAAGAAAAGAATGCATTTCCAAGCGCTTGAGAAGTGATGGCTTTAAGAAGAAAAATCGTCGGATGACAGGGCTCCGCCCAAAGAGCAGCGGCGGGATTACGCCTCGATCGTCCAGTTCCTTTCAGCATCATGATGCCTGAATGGAAATCCCATCCTCCATTTCCGTCGGGCGGGCGAACGAACGGACGGGGGCGTCACCGCAAAATCGGATCCACCGCAGCGAAGCTTGCGGGGCGAGGCGATTTCCCACAAGGTGCCACATCGCCATGCGCCTGCTCCTCATCGAAGACAACGCCCCCCTGCGCACCGCGATCAGCCAGTTCCTCGTGGAAGCCGGCTATCTGATAGATACCGCCGCGTCCGGCGACGAAGGGCTGTGGGCCGCAGACGGCGGCAGCCACGACCTCGTCCTGCTAGACCTGATGCTGCCGAACATGGACGGCATGGAAATCCTGCGTCGTCTGCGCACCAAGGAGAATCCGGTGCACATCATCGTCATCAGCGCGAGGGATGGCCTAGAGGATCGACTGGAGGCGCTCGACGCCGGGGCCGATGACTATTTGGAGAAACCATTCCCGCTCGCCGAGCTGTTAGCCCGCATCCGGGCCCTGCTGCGGCGGAGCTTTGCGAAGAAGAGTCCTCAGATGCGCGTGGGTGATCTGCACCTGGACCCGCAGCGGCGGACCGTTCAGCGCGGCGGCCTGGCCGTGGAACTCACCGCACTGGAATACCGCTTGCTGGAGTACCTATTCTACCGCTCCGGCGAGGTCGTTTCACGGACTTCGATCTGGGAACATGTCTTCGAAGACGGCAGCGGCGGCAGCAGCAACGCGGTGGACGTGTACATCGGCTACCTGCGCAAGAAGCTCAACGCGGGGGACCGATCCGACCTCATCCAGACCCGCCGCGGTCAAGGATACATCCTGGAGGAGCCCCCCGCATGACATCCCCCTCTATCCAGCGGATCTTGTTACTGCGCTGCGGCCTCGGCGTGGGCGTGCTTCTATGCCTCTTGTCCATCAGCACCTACCTCATCGTCCGGCATGGATTATTCCGCGAGCTGGACCGATCCATCACCCAGACCGCCGCCCTGCTTTCTAACCAAGTCGAGCTGGAAAACGGCGCAATCTCATTCGATTGGAAAGAAGGAGTGGGCACGAATCAGGCGCTCCACGACGACGGACTCTTTCAATTCTGGGATGAAGCCACAGGAGCCACCACCCGCTCAACCCAGCTCAAAGATCTCAACCTCCCCCGGTTCTGCGGTGAAAACGGAACACCGCTTTTGAAGGAAATCGAACTGCCCGGCAACGGCCGCCAAGCCCGGGCAATCGGGATGAGGATCTATCCCTTCGTCCTGCCCGAGGAACGCGAGCGGATGAAAGCCCTAGGCAGGACCATCGACCCCCGAAGCATGCCCCACATCCTGGTAGTCGCGCGGGACACCAAGGCGATGTATCGGGTGCTGAACCGCACCCGCTGGGTTCTGGGCGTCGGCACGCTCCTCACCCTCGGCCTCGGATTCCTGCTCATCCATCGAGTGATCCGCGTGACTTTGCGCCCGATCGATGATCTCACCGGGCAGATGAAAGACCGCACCGAACACCAACTGGACCGCGCCTTGGAGCTTCCCATTACGCTACCCGTCGAGCTTGTGGGACTTGCGAAAAACTTCGACTCCCTACTCGCCCGGGTCGCAGCGATCCGGCAACGCGAGCGGGATTTCATCCGCCACGCCGCCCACGAACTGCGCACCCCCATCGCCGGACTGCAAGCGACAACGGATCTCGCGCTTTCCCAACCCCGAGACGCCGCCGCTTATGCCTCGCACCTAGCGACCTGCCAGAAAACCGCGATGGAATTGGGAGAGCTGGTGAAGCGCTTGTCAGCGCTCTCCCGCATCGGCCAGGCGACTTCACCGGTGTCGTTGGAAGCTGTCGATGTCGGAGCCGTTCTATCAGACTGCCTGAAGCCCTTCCTGCCGCGCTTCGCAGCACACGGACTGGTCGTGAAACTCGCCTTACCTGGTCCTGAATTGCGTGCCTCCGGAGACGCGGCCCTCGTCCGCATCGTCCTGAACAATCTCTTGGACAACGCGCTTTCCTACACCGCTCCCGGAGGCGAGGTCCACATCGGGGCCAGGCTCAACGGCGGGCTGTTGGAAATCCGCATCTCCAATCCCGCAGGCGATCTCCCCGCAAATCTGGGGCGCTTGTTCGAGCCGCTGTTCCGCCGCGAGACGTCCCGCAACGATGCGGATTCCCACCTCGGCATCGGGCTGACCCTCAGCCTGGAGGCCGCCACCGCGATGGGAGCGACCTTGCAGGCAGGGATGACGGAGGAGGGATGGATCGAATTTGTACTTAAAATGAAGCGCGAATTGACGGATATTTCGCAAATATGAGGATGGATTCCCAATTCATGCTTTGGATAAGACCGAGCTTCTATGCAACTGACGGGCCGCAAGTTCTCTGTTCCTTAGATCTCTAGCTTCGACAGCCCGTTCGTCGGTCCGCCGCTAGGATCTCTCAACTACGATCTGCGCGGATTCAGGGTCATACCGGCAATTTTCGATAGAGCCATCCATGAGCCGCTGGATGACTTCCCGGATGACCGGCAAAGGGGCAAGAAACCACTCTTGAGGTTCAACGCCAAAATCAAAGCGGTCCTTCAATTCCAGATCCAGGCGCGCAGGTGCTAGAAAACGGTGAAGCAGGCGCTCCAAGCGGCTCCGGTCAATATTGGCCAGCTTGTAGGTCTCCATGATCTCCACTTCTGCCAGAAGAAAGGTTGGGTCCTTCTTGGCGTTGGCGATTCTTCTCTTCACTTCCCCGCCGGTGACGCCGATCTTGTGGATCACCTCGCGGTTCGCGGATATGAACGGGTGATCCGAGCGACTCCGCAGCACGTAGATGAATCCGCTGTGGGAATCCCCTTCGTCCTCGGTCTGAGAGAACAAAGGCCCGTGATCCGGCGTGCTGATCCGCCGACTGGTCTTGTCCTTGTAGAGAGCTCGCTGAAACGAACGAAGCAGCAGGTCACCTTCCGTGCCGTTGTCGTAGATGAGCCGGAGGCGGCAGTCGGGTCGCCCATAATAGTTGGTTTCCTTTTCGCCTACCTTGGCCACATAGACTTTCTGGCCATGGAGGATGAACAGCTCGCCCTCGATGACCTCGGCATTCTCTTGGAACTTGACGGTCGTCCGGCCGCCGGTTTCGAGATCCGTCTGGACTTGCTTAAAAATGGGCTGGAAGAACTCGAAATCAGGGCATGGCGTACGCTGGGCGACTTCCTCCGCCGCACGGATTTCTTCGCGGGAACGCACGTGGGTTAAGCGCGTGATGTCACTCTCCAAAGGTTCTTCGTCCACGCCCAGTTCTGACAGAAGAGCAGCATCGTTGTTTGCAGCCTCTTCGCGGACCACGGCCGACGCCTTCGGGGTCTTGAGCAGACCATGCGGGTCCATCTCCCTCACGAGTTCCAGGCATTCCAACGAGTTCCGGATTTGGTCCAAGCGGACGGCGTAAATCCTCTCGAAAATGTCCGCACCCGAATCATTGCCAGGAACGCGACCGTGCTCGTCATAGAAGCGCACGATCTCTTCAAAACCGGCGATGATCCGCTGCTCGCGCGGCGTGCGTCCGCCGGAGGACGAGGCGGTGGTTTCCACTCCCAGTTCCTCCAGCAAATCCAAATCCTCGTCTGTGACACGATCAGCCATTCTTATCCTCCTTGGCCTTACGTTGCAGGAAAGCGATGCCTTCCGCCATGCGTTTTTCCCACGGATCAACGGCAGTCACGGAAGGGAGCCTGCCCTTTTCCGCTTTGAACCGCAGCGCCCGCTTGGCGAGATCCCGCGCTTCATCAAGTGTCAGGTTCAGGCGCTTGCTGGCGATGACTTCCGCCACCTGCTTCAGCCGCTCTTCGGTCATCGACTTGGCAAGGATTGCGTAGGCCTCGCTGAAGGGATTGATGCGATCGATCAGGTCGACGTCCAAATCAGTGACGGAAAGGGCGAATCTCCTCACGCCGTCGATCAGGGCCGTGTTGCGGCTTGGCTCACTGTCGCTGCCGGGCTCGGTGATTTCTTTCTTCGCCTGTTGGATGATGTTCAGTGCCGCCACGGCATGCTGGCGGACGGCTTCCTGATCCTCTTCATCCAAATGCGGAAACTTGTCCCGGACAATCTTGCCCATACGGACCTGCGTCAGCTCCTCGGGGACCAGTTCCTCATCAAACAAACCGCGCTCCAATGTTCTCTTGTCCTGGACAAATGCGGTGATGACTTCGTTGAGATCCTCCCGGCAAATGCGCTCCGCTTCCGGGCTCTTCGGTTCCGCGAGTCCCTTGATCTCGATCTGGATCGCTCCGGTGCTTGGATTCACGCCGACGTTGCACTTCTCCGAATCATAGCCCCCTTCGCCATAATCGAATCCTTCCTGCGCTTCGTTCTCGGGCCGCTTCGGTCTGAAATCAAAGCGCGGTGCGAGCACCTGTTCCATCAGCAGGCTGGCGGCGATGGCCTTGAGCGTGTCGTTCACGGCTTCGGTGACAGCACTTTCGGAAGCATCCGGTTCCGCGATCAGGTTGGTGAAACGGGCTTTGGTTTTTCCCGGAGCATCGCGGGTGGCACGGCCGATGATCTGGATGATCTCCGTCAGACTGGAGCGATAGCCGACAGTTAGGGCGTGCTCGCACCAGATCCAGTCGAAGCCCTCCTTCGCCATGCCGAGGGCGATGATGATGTCCACATGGTCGCGGTTGTTCTTCTGCGCCGAGTCTTTCAATGCGGCGGAAACCCGGTCGCGCTTGGCCGGATCATCATCCACCAGATCCGCGATCCTCAGGGTTCTGCCATCAGGAGTTTTCACCAAATGAAACCCAGTGGCGGGGTCCGTTCCCAGCCATTCACCGAGTTCTCCGATGATGTGCTCGACCTCCTTGATCTTGTCCTTGGTGCTTTCCCGTGAATTGACGTTCGGAATGTGAAGGATCGTTTTCTCCTCCGGATTCAACACGCTGAGGATCTCATCCGAGTAGCTTCCGGAGTAGAAATAGTAACCGATGTCCAGCTGCTTGAGATGCTCATAGCCGCTGAGCTGCTCGTAATAGGTGTAGGTGATCGTGTCGAAACGGGCCTCGTCCTCCGGATGCAGCACGGCTTCCGCATCACCTCGGAAATAGGAACCGGTCATGGCGACGATGTGGCACTTGTCGCGGTCAATGAACTGGCGGACTTGCTCGCCCAGCCGGTTGTCCGGGCTGGC
>JAYWDF010000958.1:0-8459 GCA_043779985.1 Akkermansiaceae bacterium
TGAGGAGTTGCTTCCCGTCGAGCCGGACCATTCCCACTTTGCCGGATTCGCTCGCCCCGGAAGTCGAGGTTTTCTGCTGAAAGTAGCATTTCACGTCGAGGTTGAGGATCGAGTCCACGCTTGCTTGGAGCGCAAGGGATGAAGAGGCGAGGAGAGCGAGAACGAGGGCGATATTCTGCGAGGTTGATTTCATGAGGTTAAAAGGGTAATTGCGAGCATGCGGCAGACGGTACAAAACCAGCGAATCCTAAAATTCGAAGAGCCGCTGCTTGGATTTTCGCACAAACCGGTGATTTTACCAGTCTGAAAATCAACATAACCAAACTAAATTCCGCGACAACGATTCGCCATGGCCATCCGCCCCATCGACCCAAAGGTCTCCATCGGCCACGTCCACCTTAAGGTAGCGGACTTGGAGCGCGCGCTTGCATTTTACTGCGGCGTGCTCGGCTTCGAGCTGACGCAACGCTACGGCAGTCAAGCCGCCTTCATTTCAGCAGGGGGCTACCATCATCACATCGGGCTGAACACGTGGGAAAGCTTGGGAGGGGCACCCCCGGCGGCGGGGACCACCGGACTCTTTCACTTGGCGATTCTTTACCCTACCCGCGCCAGTCTGGGCGATGCCTTGCGGCGCTTGGTCACAGCCAAGATCCCGCTCGACGGCGCCAGCGACCATGGAGTGAGCGAAGCCCTCTATCTGCGCGATCCTGACCAGAACGGTGTCGAGCTCTACCGGGATCGCCCCCCGGAAGACTGGCCACGTACGGCCACCGGCGAGCTGGCGATGTTTACCCGGGTCCTGGACCTCCAAGACTTGCTACGCGACGCAACGGCGGATATCCCATCCGAGCCATCATGAACACCGCACCGCTCTCCGCCTATCAAGAAACTCTCGGGATGATTTACTTCGCCCGGATGTTGGACAAGATCCGTCTGCACGCCGCCGGTAACCTGCGGGAGGATTTCTGCGAGAATCTCGGCTCGGGCCTAGATCGGCGCTGCACGGATTTCCTGCGGGTGGATTATGCGGATCTCGCCGCACGCACGCTGCGGGGTGGCGATGATGAGGAGATTCTGCGATGGTGTTATGAAGCAGGGCGCGAACTCAGCGAGGGTGATCTCTTCATCTGGAATCAATTTCTGAAAAAGGTCGGTTGGAACGACGGAGTCAGCGAAATCCTCACCCGCAGGAAGTTGGAAAGCGGCCTCGAAGGACGCGAAGATATCCAGACGATGCTGGAGTATTTCGAATACGACGAGGGCCGGAAGTAAGCGCAGCGAGGAGCAATCCCCGGCTCTCAGAGCTTGCGCAAGTATTCGAGGCTTTGGCGGATGCTCGGCAGCGGGGCCGGCGACTGGTCCTGTTCGACATGGCAATGCATCACTCCGGCCGCTTTGGCAGCAGCGAGGATCGGCTCCATGGGGATGATGCCGTCACCGAGTTCCTGAAATGCATCGTCTGGCAGTGCGGTAGAATACGAAGGCAGCGCGATCCCCTGTTTGAGGTCCTTGAGATGAAGCTGCGACACGCGTCCTTGAAGCTTCCCAATGAGTTCCACCGGATCCAATCCGGCGGCCTTGACCCAGAATACGTCGATCTCGAACTGCATTTCCGGAGAAAATTCTTCGATAAATACATCATAGCCGCGCTTCCCACCGTCCTTGGGCTCGAACTCGAAATTATGGTTGTGATAGGCAAGTTGGATGCCAGCCTTCCTGGCCATTCCGGCAGCTTGATTCGCATGGGCTGCCACCTTTTTATAATCATCCAAGGTCGTCCGATTCGGCTCCTTCAGATAGGGAATCACGAGGTGACTCAAGCCGATCTTGGCCGCCTTCTCCAGGATTCTCGAGAAGTCTGATAGGGAATCATCTTTCGGATTTACCACGGAGTCCCACTCAAAGTGGGCGGAGTGGATCTGAAGCCCGGCATCCTGAGCACCCGATATCAGCAAATCCGTGTCAGGAAACCCGTAGAGCTCGACTTGCTTGTAACCCGCGGCCGCGACCTGTTGGAGTGTGCCTGCGGGATCCTTTCCGAGTTCGTTGCGCAGCGTGTATAGCTGGATACCGATGTTGTTCCGGTACGTATTCTCGCCCTCAAGGGCCCACAATGAGCGGGTCTGGCTGAGGGCGAGAGAGGTGACGGCGCTTGTTTTGATAAATGCTCTACGGTTCATGGGTTGGGTATTTCACTACAAAATACCCAACCCTGAGCCAAGCTCTGTCATTCAGGCGCCGTGTCTTTCTTGCTCTTATGCTTTCCTTGATCGCTTGTGGGTTCAGAGCGCGGCTCTGAAGGCTGTTGCTCCCGTTTCGGGGCGCTGCGTTCCTGCTCCACCCGTTGTGGTGCGCGCTCGGCTTGCTGGCGCTGTGGCTGCGCCGGTTCTACTCTCCGGGGTGCCTGCTCGACTTGGGGCTGCGACTTCCTTTCGGCACGTTGCGTGGGCTCTGGGTCGGCGCGGCGTTGCTCAGTCTTGCGCGAGGGGGCAGGCTCGGACTGGCGACTCTGGCTTGGCTCCACTTGGCGTGGGGTCGCCTTTGGCTTGTCCTGGATTTCCCGGTCCGGGCGAGGCTCGGACTTGCGCTTCGGCTCTGGCTGCGGATCAGCCTGACGAGGCTCTGATTTGCGCTTCGAGGATTGCTCGTCGGCCTTCGGCGTCGAGGGTTGCTCTTCGTTCTTACGCTTTGAGGATGAATCGTCGCCCTTGCGCTTTGAGGATTGGTCTTCGGTCTTTGGGGTCGGAGCCTGCTCTTCGTTCTTACGCTTTGAGGATGACTCATCGCCCTTGCGCTTCGAGGATTGGTCTTCGGTCTTTGGGGTCGGAACTTGCTCCTCGTTCTTACGCTTCGTGGATGACTCATCGCCTTTTCGCTTTGAGGATTGGTCTTCGGTCTTAGGATTCACGGACGGGTCGCCGCCCTTGCGGTTCTTAGAACCGTCCTTACCGCCTGCAGGCTCTCCCGTGGTGTCTGTTCCGGGCCCTGTCATCGCTTCGGTCTTGTCTCCCTTGGACTTGTCTCCCTTGGACTTTCCTTTCCCTTGTTCCGAGCCGCGAGCTTCCAACCTTTCCGGTGGCGCATCGCCTTTCCCACCTCGATCTGATAGTTTGGCAGCGACAGGCGAACGGTCCATCTTCACGTGGGACGGACGCCCCTCTCCGGACGAATCGTCCTTGGACTTCTCGCCTTCGAGCTTCTTGCGTTCCTTACCATACTCTTGGATCTCTTTTTTCTGACTCACAAAGCGCTCGCGGTCCTGTTTGTCGACTTGTTGGAAACGTTGCTTCCCTCCATCACCTTTTTTGACAAGGCGATCCAGCGGTTCCGCCATATCTGCGTAGCCCCCGCGGCGACGATCGTCCTCAGAACGGGCGTTCAGCGCGGCCCATGTGCGAGGCGGGCGGGAATCTTCGTGGTCGCGGCGATATTCAAAATACTCACGGCGGCCGTCTTCCCAGTTGCGGTCATCCCGATTCTCCCAGCGGTAGTGATTGTAAATGGGATCATACCCATGGCGGCCGGAGTTATAGGAATAGGAGGCATAATAGCCGTGGTCGCGATAGCTCGAACCATAGTAGTCACCAAAGTAATAGTGGCCGTAACTCGGTCTCAGGAACAGGTTGTTCACGATCACGGCCAGATTGATCACGGTGCTCGGTGTGTAGTAATAATCAGGGCGTGAATAGTAATCGCGTTCAAAGCGAACGGGAGCAAAGATCACCCCCCGACGGGCGACGGCGTAATCCCAGTAACCATCCACATAGACATAGCCCCGACGGGTCCAGCGGTAGTAGGACGGCGTCCAAATCCAGTTTTCCCGGACGGGAGCCCAATAGCCAGCCCGCCAGGCATATCGATCATCCCGCCACGCCCAACTGCCCGGCATCCAGCTCTGGTCGCGGGAAGGGGCCTTGATATTGGGTCCTGATTCCACGCTGCGAGGAGGCTTGGGCAAGTAAGAAACCTCGGTGGCTTCCGCGTCTTCCCAATAGCCGGAAGTCCATTGATGGCGCCCGTCTGCGTCGGCCCAATAGCCAGGAACCCATTGCCGTCCCGGGGGAAGATTCCGCCAAATCCCGCTAACCCAGATGAAATCGCTTTGATCCTCATCCCACGCCCAGTAGCCGGGAATCCAGGCCACATTGTCGCCCTCAAGACGCTGTTCCGGCGGCACCTCCTCGATGGCCGTCGGCGGCTGCTGGTCGATCAAGGCTCCGGGTTCCGGATCGTAGGAAACCGTGCCGGCAAAGGCTTCATGGACGGGTCCACGCGTGAGCACCTCGGCACCGGCGGATGAATTATCCTGCTGCGCCGCCGCAACTCCCGCACCAATGAGCGTCCCACTCCACGCCAGCGTGGCGACGGTCCCTAAGATTCTGTATTTTTGTAAGTTCATGGCTTCCTCCTTCTTCAAGTTCACGAAGAGAGACTCGATCGGAGCAAAATTGATTCAAAAAATCTTTCCGCACCCGACCGGCGACTTCTGCGCAGTTGTGAAAGGTCGGCCAAATTCGTGGAACTGCAAATAAAACTCACCAATCCATCAAAAATCGGTTTTGAGAGAGTTGCCCCGCCAAACCGTATTTAAGATTTCTCCCGCAGCCGTTCACCGGACTCCTAACCGCGCCTGCCACTGCGCCTTGTGAAGATCCGCAGGCTGGAGGGCCGCCGGTGAAATCACTTCAAACCACTTGCCGGATAGCTTGGTGTCCGACTTCGACTGCGTCTGCACACCAACGAGGTTGATTGACCACGGCCCGAACTCCTCAGGATAGCTCTGAGCTTTCTCGCTGCGGATGTTCCAAAAGGTCCCCCGCGCGCCACAGGGCCATCCCAAGGCGGCACCACCGCCACTTCGCCACATCCGGCTGCCGATCCCCAGATCAATGTCGGTAAACACGTTGTCATACGGCGCGCGCTTGTGGTGGTCGAAACTCAGATCCGTGCCACGACCCGACGAGGCGACATTCCCGGCGCCCTCGCTCACCGTGATGTCGTGAATGAAGCGCTGCGCGATTTCAAAGCGGGTGAATAGATTGTCATCTCCTGTTAGAGAAACCCCGTGGTGACCGAAAACACCCTTCAACTCTTCGGCTCCCTGCAATTCGCACCGCAAGCCGTCGATGGTGCAAAAGTCGCCGTTGGCGAAGATTGCGCTGTCCGCATTTGTGATCCGCAAATTGCGCGCCCAACAATCGGCAACTCCGGTGAAGGCGATGGCGTTGTAACCCAGTTCCGTGAAATGCCCGCCATACTTGCGGGCTGGGAATTCGAAGGCCAGATCCTCGATCCCACATTCCGTTACCGTGGGCTGATAGCGACGCAACTCCGGTTTCCATTCCGGACGCAGATCGAAACGCAGAGGACGCTCCAAAATAAGGCGACTGCCTGTTATGGAACGGACTCGGGTTATAAAACGGGCGCGATGCGTGGACGCCCGGATTTTTCCGACATTTCCCGGATCACCGGAATACAACTGCCCAAGCAACGTTTTGTTAGCGTCATCGACCACCGAGATTTCAACCCACTCCCCGGTGTGGAGGTTAGAGATCTCGCCCTGAATCCGCAATTCGTGATCGCCCCGCACGGCAGGAGCGGCCACCGATCCAATGGCCTTTCCCGGATTGCGCCCCTTGAACCAGACCATACCACCGCTCCATGAATATTCCGATGTCGGCCGACCACCCGTATTTTCACCCATGTTTGGCTTGATTGATTCGAGCGGCACCGGGCAAACGAGCACCGACTGCTTCGGCCCGGCTCCGCGCAGGACGATACCGGGCCGGGTGATTTCCAAGATCCGGGTGATCCGGTAGCGGCCGGGCGGAACGAAAATCGCACCTCGTTTCACCTTGGCAAGGGCCGCTTGAAAGGCCGCGGAATCATCAGTCGTGCCATCGCCCTTGGCACCGAAGTCGCGCACATTAGCCGTGACATCGCTATTTGGCAGCGGTCGCTCGCCGCAGGCATAACCGGCATAGGAAACATCCGGCAGGCGCCCCGCAGGATTCCACAGCTCCCCGGACCGGCCCCACAAGGCGGAATTCTCTTGGGCCTGCACAAGGAGTTGTAAGCAGGCACCGATTCCGATGCAGCGCAGCAGTTGTTTCATGAATGATAATTCTGCTAGGTAGCAGAACCTCCTTTTTACGCCTGAGTTGCTCTGAATATTGCACCTGATTTCGTGACGGACCCGAAAGTCCGGCCACGGGTGAAATGGGATTGCCCAAGGACCCAGGTGCGGTCAACCGGCAAGAGCCTGGTGGCATGAGCCGGAAATGATCGTCACACCCTATCAACGAAGCGTGGGACCGCCGACCCTCCAGTCAGCGGCCCCACTATGGTTCCGGAGATAAACCCATTAACTCCGAAAATTGTTTTCAGTAGCGACGCCGGCGGAGCAGCGCAAGCATCCCCAGTCCTCCGACCAACATTGCGGCGTTCGGCTCGGGGACGGCGGTGATGGTGACGTAGGTGTTGCTGGCACTGACACCTCCATTCAAGCCGGCTGTGCTATCGCTGTAATTGATCTGCCAAGGATTGGAGAGATCATCGACGAACGTGGCGTTGTTCGCGAGCCCACTGAAGTTTCCGGTGAGCGCTCCATCATAGGCGAACAAGGTGAACTTGTTGCCTGCGGTGTAAGTTCCCAGTTCTACCAGATCCAGAATCGAAGCGGTATCGATGGTCAATTCGCCGGAGATATCTCCAAGGTCTGCTGACGTGCTACCACCGATCATTTCATAGAGATAAGTCGAACCAGCGCTCAAGGTGAGGCTGGAGAAATTCATGGTTCCCGGTGAGTTGCCGATTGCGAGCGTGCCGAGGACTGTTGCTGCACCGACGGTTCCCGAGCCTGCCAGAGTGGCCCCCGAGCTGACGCTGGTGAGCGAGCTGGTGGAGATGTTGCCGTTGACCACCAGCTTGCCATTCGTGACGTTCGTCGCGCCGGTGTAGCTGTTGGTGCTGGTGTTACTTAGCGTCAACGTGCCGCCACTGGTCTTGGTGAGGCTGCCGCCCGAGCCGGTGATGGTGCCGGAGGTCGTTCCGTCGCTGACCGAGAGAACCGTGGAAGACCCGAGGTTAACGCTGCCTCCATTGAGCGTGGTGATCGCGCTGGTGGCACCGTTGAGGTTGGCCGTGCCGCTCGACATGGTGGTGATGGCCGCCACGCCGCCGACGGTGGTCGAACCGCCGTTGAGGGTGGTGATGCCCGCCGCGCCAGAGATACTGTTGGTGCCGCCGCTCACTGTGGTGGCTGACAAGGAACCTGAACCCAGGGTGCCGCTGCCGCTGAGCGTGCCGATCGTGGAAAGACCCGTGACCGTGACGCCGCCACCGCTGACCGTGGTGGAGCTCAAGGAACCCGCGCCGACGGTGCCGGAGGAGATGTTGCCGGTGAGCAGGCCACCCGCCGTCGTGGTGCCTCCGGTGATATTGGCGTTCAGGTTAGCGACCGAAGTGACGGTGCCGGTGGAGATGCCGCCGGTGACGATGCCATTGTTGCCGAAGCGGGTATTGCCCGCGCCGCTGAGACTGGCGAGGGTGATGGTGCCGGTGCTGGCGCTGAAGTTCAACGCGTTGGTGGCGGTGTTGCTGTTGCTAACCGCGCCGAGGGTCTGGCCGGCATTAGCGAAGTCGGCCGTGCCGCTGGCACCCACCGTGAGGGCATTGCCGCTGGCTAGGCTGCCGATGCTGGTGATGCTCAAAGCACCGCCGTTGACATCCGTCGTGCCACTGTAGGTGTTGCTACCGTTGAGCACCCATTTGCCAGCACCGGTTTTGGAGAGGCTGGTGGCACCGCTCGAAGGATTCACAATGATGGAGCTGAGGGTATTGTCTCCGGTATTGCTTCCCGTGAGGGTGAGGGTGCGATTGCCGGTCGAGTTGGCTTGCAAGGCACCGGCGTTGGTGAAGCTGAGGGCATTGGAGGAGCTCGTCGCCGAGGAATCGAGGGTCGCGCCACCTGCACCGATTTGGAAGCGGCGGTCGGTGGTGGCGACGTTTGCAACGTCGTGCAACAGCGTGCCACCGTCGATCACCAGACGGCTGGCGGCGGTGGAGGCTGGATTGCCCAAGCTGCTGTTCGAGGTGCTGCTGGCGAAGGTGGTGACATTCGTGATTCCACCACTGAGCGTCGTGACACCCGAGTAGGAGGAGGTGCCTGTGAGCAGCAGGGTGCCGCTGCCCGTCTTGGTGAGGTTTTGGGCACCGCTGATGGCACCGCTCACCGTCAAGGCTCCGGCATCCACTTGGAGGGTTCCACCCGCGGTCAGAGCGATCGAGCGGTTAGCACCGAGGTCGTAAGTGCCGCCAGTGGAATTCAAGATGCCACCCAGGCTGATGGTGTTCGTCACCGAGCCGTCGCCGAGGTTGTTTGCGGCGCTGATTTTCACGCCGCCGGCACCGATGGTGGTGAGTCCGGCATAGGCGTTAGCACCGCCGAGGGTAAG
>JAYWDF010000959.1:0-2937 GCA_043779985.1 Akkermansiaceae bacterium
TCCCACCTCGTCGAGAACGTGCTGTCGTTCTCCCAGATCGAGCGCGGCAGCGCCCGCTCGGTGGTTCGCGAGACAAGTGTCTCGGATTTGCTAGAGGCCATGCGCGAACGCCTTGAAGCCCGGCTTGCCACCGCCAGATTGAGCCTCGAAATGGACAGCGCCTGCGATCTCCGCGTACGCGTGGATTCCGCCGCTGTCGAACACATCCTCTTCAACCTCATCGACAACGCGGCGAAATACGCTGCGGCGGGCGATCCGCCGAAAGTGGAAATCCGCACTCTAACTACCGCCCGGCATCTGGAAATCGTGGTCAGCGATCACGGCTCGGGAATTCCCGCATCGGAGCGTGGGCGCATTTTCCGCGCCTTCCACAAGTCCGCCCGGGAAGCCGCCGAGAGCCGTCCCGGGGTGGGCCTCGGTCTCGCGCTTTCCCGCCGCCTCGCCAAGTCGCTCGGCGGCGGGCTGGAGTGTGTGGATGCAAAGCAAGGCGCGTGTTTCGTTCTGCGCTTGCCGCTCGTGTAGCTGAGCAGAAGGCACGGCTCGTTCCGTATTCTTCATTTCCTGCCGAAGAATCGCAAGAACCGGAGTTTCAAGATGAAGATCTTGCGGTAACGTGCACCCGACCATGCGCACGGCTCCTCCCATTTCGAAACACTCGGCGACCATTACCCAAGCTTGCCGGACGATTGAAAATTCGGAGGACCCGCCGTCGCTCACCGCCCTCGCGGCAGCCGCAGGATTAAGTCCGTTCCACTTCCAGCGCGTCTTCAAACAAGTCACCGGCATCACGCCCAAAGCCTTTGCCGTCGCCCGCCGATCCGAGCGCCTGCGCGCCGCCCTGCCCGAATCCGGCAGCGTCACCGAAGCCATTTACCAAGCGGGTTTCAATTCCAGCGGCCGCTTCTACGCCTCCTCTTCAGAATCGTTAGGAATGCTTCCCAAAACCTTCCGCGCCGGTGGTAAAGGTGAAATCATCCGCTTCGCCATTGGGGAGTGCTCCCTCGGTGCCATCCTTGTGGCTTCATCAGAAACGGGCGTCTGTTGCATCACGCTTGGCGACGCGCCCGATGCCCTGTTAGTCGATTTGCAAACCCGCTTCCCGAAAGCAGAAATCATCGGTGCCGATGAGGGTTACGAAACGCTCGTTGCTACCGTCGTCGGCTTCGTGGAAGCGCCCGGACTCGGCCTTGCCCTGCCGCTCGACATCCGCGGCACCGTCTTTCAGCAACGCGTGTGGCAGGCCCTGCGCGAAATCCCAGCCGGATCCACCGTGAGCTACTCCGAAATCGCCGGGAAAATCGGCAGCCCTCAATCCGTGCGCGCCGTCGCCGGGGCCTGCGCTGCGAATGCCATCGCCGTCGCCATCCCGTGCCACCGCGTGGTCCGCAGTGACGGAAATCTCTCCGGCTATCGTTGGGGCGTGGAACGAAAACGCCGTTTGCTCGATCGCGAAACCTTGGCACCGTAACTCATGGACCTCTTCGGCAACGACCCCGCCGCCAACCTGCTGCCTTGTGATGGCACGGTGAATTATTTCGGCCCGATCCTCAGTCTGGCGGATACCCGCCGCTTTTACGAGACGCTGCTCCACGGGATTCCTTGGAAAAACGACCAGGCCGTCATCTTCGGCAAGCACATCATCACCGCCAGAAAAGTCGCGTGGTATGGCGACTCCGATTTCTCCTACACCTACTCCGGCACCACCAAACAGGCGCTCGTCTGGACTCCCGAACTGGCAGAGCTCAAAGGCCTCGTCGAGAAGCTCACCGACACCACCTTCAATTCCTGCCTGCTCAATCTCTATCACGATGGCAACGAGGGAATGGCATGGCACAGCGACGATGAGAAATCCCTGGGCAGGAACACCACCATCGCCTCCGTCAGCCTCGGTGCGGAGCGGGAATTTCGCCTCAAGCACAAGCGCACTCAGGAAGCTGTTTCCACGCTGCTCGCAAGCGGCAGCCTGCTCGTCATGAAGGACAGCACCCAGAGCCACTGGCTTCACTGCCTCCCGAAGTCCAAGAAGATCAAAACCCCGCGGATTAATCTGACCTTCCGGACGATCGTTTTGAAATGACCGGAGGCCCGAACCCCGTGGATTTGACGCTTGCGTTTTTGATAGATATTGGGAGTTTCGGTCATGAGTTCGAAAATGCGCCACGGGTGGAAATGGGGTTTGGTGGCGGCAGTCGTGGTGGCGCTTGCGCTCGGGTTGCAAACCGTTCTTATCCCGACTTCGCCCGTCGGGGTGGCCGCAGGCCCCGTGAAGCTCGCAACCTTCCCGGATGGCGCGACCTTGGAAATCCTCGGCGTGTCGGTGGGTGAGCGGGTGGTGGAGGTCTCTCCTGGCAGGAAATTCTTTCTGCCGTTCTTCACCCATAAGGGCTCGAGCGGCGGAACCTACGGCGGACTGAACATCGATACCGAATTGGAGGGTGGCCAGGTGATCCGCGCGCGCCTGCGCTCCGATTCGACGGCGGCGATGCTGATGGAGCTCCGCCTGAAGGAAAGCAGCGGGCTGGCCATGAAGCTCCCTAACTATTTGACCCAACACCTCATGGTGCTGAAAGACGAGAGGTTCGGGAAAGAGACGGGAGATCGCACGAGGTTTTTCCGCCCGGTAGATGACAGTGTGCAAGGTCTGCTGGATGCCATGAACAAGGTGGGATTGCAGCTGCTCATCCAGCATCGCGATCCGCAATCGGGCTGGATTCACTTGAACGGCCCCTCGATGTATCACGAGCCGTGGCCGGATAGCTATATCGTCGCTCTAACGGCATGGCAGCGCAGCTTGCCGACCCTAGACTTCCGCGCGATCCGCGCGGACGGGCAGGTGGCAGAATTTTCCCTGCCGAACCCGGAGTTTCGGAAATCGCCGGCAGCCGGGCCCATCACGGCCCTGCCACTGGTCCACAGTGGCGGCGACTACTCCCTAAC
>JAYWDF010000960.1:0-2935 GCA_043779985.1 Akkermansiaceae bacterium
TCATGGCCTCATGGATTACGAGAGTGGTGAAACTATTCAAATCGAGCCCGGTCAAGACACCTATGCAAATGAGAGAATTCAACGAACTGGTCTGGCACGACGATTTCGACGGCCCTTCTCTCGACTACTCCAAATGGGAGTGCGAGGTGAACGCATTCGGTGGCGGAAACAACGAACTCCAGATCTACACAGATCACCCGCGCAACGTGCGTGTCGAAAACGGGTGCCTCATCCTCGAAGCGCACCGAGAAGTCACTACTCTCGCTGGAACTGTTAAGGACTACTCGTCAGGTCGGCTTCGCACGAAGCATCGGGGCGACTGGTGCCACGGACGATTTGAAGTGAGGGCGAAACTTCCCAAAGGGCGAGGAATCTGGCCTGCAATTTGGATGCTCTCCACCGACGAGAAATACGGCGCATGGGCAGCATCAGGTGAGATCGACATCATGGAACTTCTTGGGCACGAGCCACACATTGTAATGGGAACCGTCCACTATGGCGGCGTCTGGCCGAAGAACACTTCGGATGGCAGTCAGAATTTCCAGTTACCTTCGGGCGATTTTTCCGATGACTTTCATGTCTTCCGGCTTGATTGGGACGAGTCCGGTATGAAGTGGTTCGTCGATGATATTCTCTTCCGGGAAACCCCAGCATCCCAGTGGTTTTCGCGAGCGGCCAGTTCCCCTGCGCCATTCAACGAGCGATTCCACATAATTTTGAATGTCGCAGTCGGAGGTAATTGGCCGGGTAGTCCGAATCAGGAAACAGTTTTTCCCCAGCAGATGCTTGTGGACTGGGTGAAGGTTTACCAATAAAACTAACTCCTCCACCAAAACTGAACTACCAAAAAACTAATGATTCTCTATTTCATCAGCAAACTTCCCAAATGGTTTTATTCGGTAATTTTCATTCTCGTGTTCGCGATTGCTGGAGTTGTAGCACTCGATCTGTGGAAGGGGAGCGAACTTAGCGTTGTGCCAGATCATGATTACACAAAAGAAGTCATTGATCGGCGTGATCACGGAAAAGTCGGAGAGGCACTTACCATCTGCCAGTATGTTGAAAGCCAACCAGGAATGCCAAATCGCGACGCGATTTTAAGGATCAAGGCAGAGATAGAAGAAGAACAGGCAAGCTGGTTCGGGAAAGCCAAACGGTTTATAGGTGGATTTATCAAAGGAAATACTGCGTCTTCGGAAGGGATGGCCGGAACTATCGCCTCTGATTTTTTGGTAGTAGGAGACATCCGGGATCTGGGCAAGCAAGGCTACAATGCGGCGACGGGTCAAGAGGTTGATGGGATCATTACAGCTCTTTCTGCACTCGGAGTGGCGTCGTCCGTAGCCGCCGCTGTTCCGCAGCCTGGCGAACCTGCGGTTGCGAGTGCGGATGTTGGAATATCGCTTTTGAAGGCACTTCGAAAGGTCAATGCACTCACCAATCGATTTGCAGGCGAGGCGTTTGATTTGGCTAAAGAAGCAGTGAAAGCACGCAAGCTTGGCAGATTTGGAGACCTTGTCGGAAACTTGAAGGAAGTTGCAAAACACGCGCCTGCAGGAACACTTGGAACTGCGATGAGACATGTTGAATCATTAGATGATTTGAAGGCAGTCGCAAAATGGTCAAAACAGGCTCCGAATGAAACCATTGTTCTCTTGGACTCCGGGGCGGGCGAGTGGCTGAAAGCGAATCTAACCAGCAATAAAAAGGCACTTGGAACAGCTTTACGAAAAGGGGCGAAGGGAATTGCCAATCAGCGACCTTATCTGCGAGGCGCAAAATTTCTGTACCGAGGCCGGTTGCAAGAACTCAGAGATTGGCTTATCGACGGGCTAATGAATAGCCCCCTCATCCGCAAAATATTGTTTTGGCTCGGACTCGCCTCATGCGCGATATCGGCTACGATTTTTATCGTGATGGCATTTCCAGTGATCAAAACTCTAAATCGCAAATTTCTCAAAGTTCCGATTTGATTTTCATTCATATCTTTGAAGTTAGTTGGATGGTCCTAGGAAATCCAACAAAACGCGAGAAGCCTCACGAATAGGATCGTCTGAGAATAAGCGAATGGTCTTATCATAGGCAAGGCGTTCTAGCAGCGCTTTATGTTCTGCTTTCGCGGCTACCAATGCAGATTGAACGCGAACCGCAGGTGTCGTGCGCAGGCTACATACCAAAGCACAGAAAATCACGGGGAGCAGCGCGAGTAACAGGCTTGTTAAAATCATGCTTGCCGAAGGAGTTGGGAATGCCTGCCACCGAACACCAGTCGAATCGTTAAATGCACCCAGCCACGCATGGCCAAACTCTCGATAGACCGCGAGTAGCGGCCCGCTCAGTAACCCCACAAACAAAAGCGTCGCAAGCCCACCCCACAGAAAGAGTCCCACACGGCCAAAGACATGCTTGCGGATAACCTTCTCAAAGATCACCCCAGATTCCTCGGTCACCCGTTCGAGGCCGATGAAGTGAGTTCGCGGAGGCTCCTCCTCCGGTCGCCGTGTCGCGTCCGGTAAACTAGCATTGATGGATCGGATGAAAATTCGGTTACGGTCCCCGAGGTCGTCCCTGGCCATCGATTCCAAGCGCATTGCCAGTGCCGCTTTGACATCATCCGTCATTTCCGCAAGTCGCTTTGTATTCTTCGCTGTCTGGAAAATCAGCAGGGCCAAGGAAGGCAGGCTGCCAGCCATCGCAAAGGCCATTCGATCCCACGCGCCCGCAGTGATCGCGAACAATCCTGAAAACGTCCGGAATGGAAAAAACCAACCCGGCGTAAGAGACAGTGCAAGCAAGCGCATTTTCATCCGTAACCCAGCTTCAAGCTGCGGGTCCGGCCCGAGGATTTTTTGCACCAGTTCCGCAGCAAGACCCGCCTCCATCATTTCCAGATCCGCATAGGCGGGTGAAACACGCTTAACAAACTCACGCAGAT
>JAYWDF010000961.1:0-2931 GCA_043779985.1 Akkermansiaceae bacterium
GCCGCGCTTTACCGCCTCACCGCAGCGGGGCCGCACGGCTTTAATGCCTCTGAGCTACAGGCTACCGCACTGGCGCATGGACTCCTAACCACACCCGTCCGAGCGGACGCTGCTCTTGATGCGCTTCCTGTTCCATTTGTCGCTCATTATACGGACCGCCACTATGTCACAGTGGAATCCGTCACCGCTGATACCGTCAAGCTCTACGACAGTCGGATCTCTGCCTCCACCGCTATGCCCCGGCAGGCCTTTGAGAGGAATTGGTCGGGCTTTGCGCTTCTCATGAAACCCGCTCCTGAAAATGAAAGAATTCACCCTGCGGAAAATCTGGAGCAAATCATCGGCGGGTGTTGCGGTCAGCCCACTCAAATCAGCAAGCTGGGAGGTGACGAGTGCACCAGCTGCGGTCTCCCTACTCATGGCGTCAATCCCATCAATATGAACTTTAAAGTCATTGATACTCCGATGTGGTGGGATGCTCCGGTGGGTCCATCTGTCTATATGAAACTATTTTTCAATAGCCAGGATTCACTCAATAATTACGAACCATTCGGAGAAAAATGGTCGTTTCGGTACGCTTCCTATCTCCTTATCACCCCGGGGGACCGCGTTCAAGTCAAAGACGGTGATGGCAACCTGGAAACCTTCCCGGCGCCCGTAGGTGGCATTCCAGATCCAGTCTCGTATCCCGTCACCTACCAATCACCTCCCGGAGACTTCCGGGTTCTGACTCAGACAGGCGAGCATGATTTTGATCTACGGGACCAAGATGACACGGTCCATCACTACGGCATTCCTGTGAGCGTGGGAACCAATTCCTCAGTTCCGCTGTTGTTGAGTATTACGGATCGCCACTACAATACCCTAAGTATCACGCACAATGCGAACGGAGCCATCACCGGGCTATCGCATTCCGCGTTGCCGGGTCAATCATGGAATTTTGTCTATTCAACCATCAATGGCACCTATTCGCGTGTCACCAGAATCGATGATCCATTCAACCGTTCATGCACCTTTAGCTATGATAGTCTTGGACATCTCACGGGCCAAACTGACATGGGCGGTCTCGCTTATAGTTACGCCTATTCAGTAAAAAACACGATCGACAACAACATCTTCTACTCCGGCCAGATTGCCGCGCCACAGCTCTTCGTCACGAGTATTACCACGCCCACAGGCGTGACTCAGATTGAGACCGAGCCCGCGGACGGAGACAACAATCATGGGGTATATACGGCCGCTCAGGAGGCGGATGGATATATTTACGCCTATCCACCCCAAGGAATGCCCATGTGGACCAATTACCGCATCACGGTGAAGAACCATCTCAATCATCCGACTGAATATTACTTCTGTGGCTACGATACAAAACGCTACATCAGGAATCCGATTCAAATGCAGCGCCCAAGCGGGTCCGTCCGCCCGGAACAAGGTGCGCGCATCGAAATGATTTCGCAGCTCATTGGCGGCAAGGGAGAAGTCGTGCAAGTAAGCCACTACAGTTCGCAGTCCACCATCGCCAATTCTTCATCGAGCAGCGGTTATGATGCTGTCACACGCCTGCCTGCATTCAGCTCAAACGGAAATGGGGGCCAGCACTACTCGGAGTATAACAACCAAGGCAAGCCCACTTTGATCAATCTAGATGGAGTCTCAGACGATAGTCAGATTTCTATAACTTACCTGCCGAACGGAATTGATGTTGATTCCGTGAAGCGCCCTCTCCTCGGCGTGATGAAGACCCTCCAAACCAACGTTTACAACTCCAGAGACCTCTATGCCACCACAGATGCCAATGGTCGCAAGTTGATCTATACTTGGTTCTCCGATGGACGCCTTCAGGAAATCAGGGATCTCGGCACCAGTCAGACAACAGCGAACACCACGATCACCTATGCATACGACCTCAACAAGCGCCCCCTTTCCGTGTCACTCAATGGCACCGTCATCAGCTCCACCGCATACGACCTAAGCGGGAACCTTCTCAGCCAAATGTCTGCGGACGGCCGGCAAACTACCTACGAATACGACAACCTCAACCGCGTCACCAAGGAAATCCGCTCGGACGCTTCCTTCATCGCCTACCAGTGGGCCTGCTGCTACATTGAGAACACCCGCTACGGCAAAATTGTCGGCGGCAGCGAGAAAACCCTCCGCCGTTCCGTAACCAGCTACGATGCCCGTGTCTTGCCACTCGCCACCACGGAGTCGGACGGCAGCATCACCCGCTACACCTACGACATCGCCGGACGCATGACCGCCCTCACCGATCCCAAGGGCCAATCGACCTACTGGCAATTTAATGCCGCAAGCCAGTTGCTGAAGAAAATCTATCCAGATATCTCTGAGGAGAGTTTTGCTTATGACACCTACGGGCGTCTCGCCACCTTTATCAATCGACGCTATCAAGCCACCACTCTTGCTTACGAATACGACGGTCAAATTGACGCGGTCACTGGTCAAACGTCCGTCTCATTTAACTACGATACCTGGAGACGGCTTCAATTCCAGACCCAAAGCTCGGGATCCGCGGTCACGCCCGGTACCCACACCTTCACCTACGACTTAGCCGGACGCCCGACATCGGTCGATGGCCCTTGGGCGGATGATACCATCTCCTACGCCTACGACGACAACACCCATGCGGTCACCCGCACCAGCCCCGGCGGCATGACTCAGACCACCACTCCCAACGCCTACGGCCAAGTCGTCTCCATTGCCAACATCCTCGGCACTTTCAGCAACACCTACGCCGGCCTGGGAGGGCAACTCACTCAGATCACCCACAGCGGGACCAACGCTGGCTTCAATACTGCCTTCACCTACCTTGACGACACCTTCGCCCGCGCGCTCGCCACCATCACCTCCACCAAGCCCGGTGCTGTCACAGTCGGCAAGCACACTTACACCTACGACCCGTTCGGAAACCTC
>JAYWDF010000962.1:0-2926 GCA_043779985.1 Akkermansiaceae bacterium
GCGTTGAGGACTTCCACGCCGTTGATGAACACCTCTGCATCCTCGTCGTGGTGGAGTCGGAGTAAATATTCGCCAGTGGCCGCGGCCGTTTCAGCGGAGATCTCGAACTCCCGCCGCAGCCACAGATCCTCCGTGTGCCAGGTCGTGCGGATGACGCCGCCGGGTGTTCCCTCCGTTCCGAATCCTCCAAGCCCTTCGCTCCATGCCGCGTCTTCGAAGTGCTCCTCCGCCCACGCCTCGGCCGGATGTTGCGTCGTGAAACGCCATTTCATCCCTGTTTTTTCCGAAGTCGCCGCAAGCACGCGGGTCTCCAGAGGGCGGGGATCCACGGATTCTAACTTCAGCTTGTAAATGATCCCGTTGTCGAATCCGATCACGTAGAGCTCGCCCTCGTCATCGCTGGCAAACGAGGTGATCCGCGCGGGCGAGCGGGCGATTTCCACCACTTTGCCAAGTTTCCTGTCCCGCTGCGTGAGCGCCCAGATCCGGCGGCTGTCGTAGTCGCCGAAAATATACCAGCCCTCCAGCTGTGGCGCCCTGTTGCCGTGATAGACCTCCCCGCCCGTCACCGAAAGCCCGATGCGGTGTGTGTAGCTCAGCACCGGCGGAATGTAGATTTCCGCTGGCCTACGAAAACTCTCCGAATACGGCTGATGGCCCTCATAGACATTCCATCCGTGATTTTCCCCACGGCGGACGATGCCGACTTCCTCGACGCGATCCTGCCCTACGTCGCCGAGCCAGAGATCCTGCGTCCTTCTGTCCCAACTGATGCGCCATGGCTCGCGGAACCCGTATGCCCAGATTTCCGGCCTGACGCCTGACTTTCCAACGAAGGGGTTGTCCGCAGGAATCGCATAGGCGAGTGCTCCTTGCGAAGTGTCGACATCGATCCTCAGCAGCTTACCTAACAAAGTGCCCATGTCCTGACCGTGCCCTTGCGGATCCCGCTGTGGGCCGGTGTCGCCCATGCCGAAATAGAGGAAACCGTCCGGGCCGAATCCGATGCTGCCGCCGTTGTGATCCTGCGTCACCGAGGCGATCTTGATAATCTGCCGTGCCGGTTGCCCTGAATCCTCGTCGAGCTTTGGCAGCATCCTGCGTTCGTCGATCACGGTCGAAATCACGCCGTTTTCCACGACCTGGTATTTGATATAGTAGCGCCGGTCGTATTCAAAATCGGGATGAAACGCGATTCCTAGCAACCCCGTCGCGCCGCCTCTGCGGACCATGCTGCTGATATCGAGAAACAGTCGACGCTTGTCCTTCGCGGTGACCCAGATCCGTCCGGCGTGTTCCAAGACCAATCCGCTTTTCACTTCGCGCCCCGGAATCCAACCGAACCACGTGGGATGATCGAAGGGCTCCGAGAAAATCGGCTCGAGTTGCGCCTGTTTGCTCGCCATGGGAATGGTGGAAAGGGCTCCGCTCGCATCGGCGGTCGCGGCTGATGAGGATCGCAGACTTTCCAGATAGGCCAGCAGGTCCGCGAATCCTTCCGGGGAAAAGGTCGCCTGGAGGCCCGCAGGCATGAGGGAGATATCAAGCTGCTGCTGGGACTTGATTTCGGAAACCGGAATTGTCACCCGTTTGCCGTCCAAACCCGTCATTTCCAGCAACTTTGCGGTCGCGGATTTCACGATCCCGGTGCGGACTTCGCCAGTCCTGGTCTCGATCGAAGTCGCTCCGAAGCCCACCGCCACGGATGCGGACGGTTCGAGAATCGCACGGATCAGGTCCTTTCTTGTGAAATTATCGCCGATCAAACCAAGGTCCGGACCGATGCTGCTACCGCTTCCATCCACGCTGTGGCAGGTGGCGCAGACCATGAACGCGGCACGACCGCGTCCGGCATCCCCGGCATGGGAGGTGGCGAAGGCTTCATAGTCCGCCGGTGAAACTCCCTGCCCGAGAGCGATGGATGTCGAAAGCGCCGCCATCAAGCTCTGCAGTCGGCCCATGATGTTTTTTTCTGATTTCATGGAAGCTTTCTCCGTGGTTCCGCACTGGAAACACTTTTGCATTTCAATCCAACATCCCCGGGCGTTCTCGGTAGGTCTTCAAAACGAACTCGCCGAAGATCGTGTTCGCCCAGGCGAACCAAGAACGGGTGAAATTTTTTGGATCGTCCTTATGAAACGCCTCGTGCATCAAGCCGGTCCCGGCATGGGTGCGTTGTAGTGTGTCGAGGCATTGGCCGATTTCCCGGTCATTCGTGGCGGTGAGCCCCTCGATAATCACTCCCAGCGGCCAGACCATGTCCATTCCGACGTGGGGTCCACCCAGGCCCCGCGCGGCCTTGCCGATGCAGTAATAGGGATTTCCCGCGGACAGCAGGAACCTGCGCGTGTTTTGATAGATCGGATCATCGGCTTTCACCGCGCCAAGATAGGGCAGCGAGAGGAGGTTCGGAATATTGCCGTCATCGGTGCAGTAGGAATCGCCGAAAGCATTCACCTCGAACGCGAAAATGCGTCCGGCTGTCGGATGGGTCACGATGGCGTGGTCGCGCAGCGCATTTTCAACCTCATCTGCGAGCGCACGGCATTCTTGTGCCAGATGCGCATCGTCATGAAGCTTCTCCACCATCTCCGCCGCTTGTCTCAGGCTAACAACCGCAAAGAAATTCGATGGAATCAGGAACGGAAAAACGGTGGCGTCGTCGCTGGGGCGGAACATCGAGTGGATCAGTCCGATGGGCCGCGCGGGGTTACCGTAGCCGCGCCCCGGCAGGGTGTCCGAGGCATACTCGGTCCTGCGCATGAAGTGATAGGGGCCGTGGCCGTCCTTCCGCTGCTGCTCGCGGAACGTTTGGAGCGTGAGCTTGACGGCGGCGTGCCACGCGGCGTCGAACGGTGCGGTATCGCCGGATCGTTTCCAGTATTGATGGGCGAGCCGAATCGGATAGCAGAGCGAATCAATCTCC
>JAYWDF010000963.1:0-2923 GCA_043779985.1 Akkermansiaceae bacterium
ATTAATTCAAATGGGGCAAAGATCAGGAGAAAACAACCCGAATACAAGGGGCATTCCGGATCTCCCTTGTCTTTGAGCATTCCCTCTATATGTCCGAACGTCAATATACCCAAATGGCCAGATTTGTCGGAAAATGCAGCTTACCCCCTGGATAAGCCACAGGAACAATGGGTTTGTTTCGTGTGGCAGAAACGGGGATCATAGTGGATTGAATATCGAGGAAACTATTTGGGATCGAGGAAAACAAACTACCATCAACGGCTCACGCGGAGGCGGAGGAAACGCGTCTGCCCGGCGGCAGAGGTCCGCACCTGCACGCGGCGAAGAACGCAGCTCCCGTCTCCGTCAGGATCAGCACTGGCAACTTCAGAAATGGCGGTGGTGCCGTTGATATTGAGTGCGGTCCACTCCGCGAGATCGGTGCTGGTTTGAATGAAGTAGCGGAGATCGGCGGCGGTGGCGTTTTCACGATAGGTGAAAGTCAGCCAAGGGCCGTTGGCGGAGATGGTGTCAATATCGCCGCGAGGTAAACTGCCCGATGGAATGGAACCGACCGGCGGGAGATCAAGTGCGTAGGCAAGGAGGTTGTTGATTCCGTCACTATTGGGATCGGCCGCAGGTGATGAGTCGGCGGAGCCCCAGGCTTTTCCGGCAGACCAGGCGACGTAGTCATCCACGGTCAGCGCGAGGAGTGCGGTGCGCAGTGACGGCGCGAGCAGCGCGTTGCCGGTCGGGCTGAGATGAGTGCCGTCGGCGGTCGTGTATTTGCTGGTGCCGTTGGTGAGCCAGCGGCTGTTGTCGGCCGGAGCGGCGAGAGCGGCGAACGGATCGAGTAGAACGTCGATTTTTCCGTTCGCGAGTGCGGTTTGCAGACCGGCGTTGATGGTGTCGCGCTTGCCACCGGACTCCCAGCCGGTGTTGGGGGTTTGGCTGGCAAGAGTGGCCCACAAATCGGTGGAAGTGGAGCGCGGCATCAGGCGGGTGCGGACGATCTTTTGCACCCCGGCGGCGCGGGCGGTGGACCAGATGGTCTGCAGGTTTGCGAGGATGGCGCTGGGAACACCTCCGCCGCTGCTGCCGAGGTCGTTGGTGCCGTATTCCTCGACCACCACGTTGGCGAAGGGAAGGAACTTGACCTGGCGGGTCTGACGGCTGGGGTTCACGAAATTGCCCGCAGTCTGACCGTGGCGGGTGACATTGAACGTGGCGATCGCGTTAGCCCCATTTGAATCGACGGCGGAGCGATTGAAGAACCCGTATCCGGAAATCACAGGCACCGGGTTGGCAGAGTCGCCGGTGCCATCCAGAATACTGTCGCCGATGCCGATGACGGAGAGGTGTCCGGGCCCTGTGAAGCGACCTAGGAAAACCAACGGCAGGCCGAGGGTGCGCGCGGCGGAGCTCGCAATGGTCGGGACCGGGCCGCCGGTGTCAAAAGTGCCGGGGTCGTTTGCCGGTGGATATGCGATGAATTTGGCACCCGAGTAGGTGCTGGGTGTGCCGACAGGGAGTTTCCCGCCCTCGGGAATGGTGCCATGAATGTGTAGCCAGAACACCTCGTCGCGGGCCGGCGTGGCACCCGTCCATGCCAAGGACGGGATGGCATCGGAAAGCCAGTAGGCGGTGGTGGAATTCATCGGTAGCACCAGTTGGCGCGATCCGGAAAAAGTGAGCGGGACGACCTGGCCAGTGGACGCGCGTTCGAGCCAGGCGTGCTCGATGGTGACGTTGTTGGTGTCGTTGGGAGTCTCGGCATCGTAGGGATACATCCAGTCCATGAAGCCGATCCGCATTTCGGCGACGGGGCCTCCGAGCTTGTGAGCCGTGCGTTGACGGAAGGAGGTATTGCCCGTGGTCGGCGTGAAAAAGGTGTTGCCGATGCGACCTCCAGTGCCGACTACCCGCAGCGGCTGGACGGCGGATAAAGCTGCGGGTGCCAAAAGGGCAACAAGCCTCAGGAACTTACAAATGATTCGGAGCGGCATCTCTGGCGAAAAGTAAGGTTTTTACCAACCTGATCAGTTCTTACCCTTCCCTCCCGGACACCCGGCGTCAATATCTCCAATTGGCTAGTTCCATTCCGTGTCAGATATGTCTAGGATCGGACATTCCCTCGTTCCGATACATTCCTTTGCTGCTCGTCATCTTGTTGACGCCTTCCACCGCGCGGACTGCAGAGGCGCTGAACTCAATCGCCAGTGTCCGCGCCCTGCCGCCGGAAGTGGCGGAGCTCCATCAGTCCGCGGAGATTGAAGCAATCGTCACTTTCTACAATCCCGTCAAAAACAACTGCCTCGTTCACGATGGTCACGACGGCATTTTCGTCACTCTTCTGGACGATCCGGCGATACGACCCCGCATCAATGTCGGCACCCGCCTGCGCATCAAGGGGGTCACCCAACCCGGCGACTTTGTGCCCAGCATCGAGGGGCGTGAAATCACGGTGTTAGGTGACGGCCCGCTGCCGGAGCCACGCCACATTGATGGCAGCGAGCTTTTCACGCCGTCGCTTGACTGCCAGTGGGTGCAGGTTTCCGCAATCATCGTTGGCAACAGCGGCACGGCGAACATCACGCTCGTCGCCGAAGTCTCCGGATGGACGTTTATGGTGCATTTTCCTGACAACTGGAACGACAGCGAGCGCGCCGCGAAACTCATGCAACGCCCCGTGACGATCCGCGGCGTCGTCGGCAGCCTTTGCAACGACCAGCGGCAGCTGACCAGCCGCTATCTGTTTGTCACGTCGGTCGATCAGATCGTCCCGTCAGCGTCCACAACGCTTGCTCACGCACCCCCACTGCGCAGGATCAACGAGCTTCTGCGCAGCGATGCCACCACCCAGTCCTTCGTAACGGTGCAGGGCACTGTAACCCATGCCGCCAATGACGGGCTCTATCTGCGCGGCGAGAGCGGCAGCCTGCTC
>JAYWDF010000964.1:0-2920 GCA_043779985.1 Akkermansiaceae bacterium
GAAGCCGCCGAAGATCGCGCCGGCGACGAAGTAAGGCGGGAAGATCGTGGTGTGCCAACCGGGGACCACCGAGGTCGCGAAGTCGAACGAAACGACCGAGTGAACGGAGAGCACCAGCGGCGTGGAAAGCGCGGCTAGCAGAAGATAAGCCATTTCATAGTGACTCCATTGGCGGTTTCCTCCGCGCCAGCCGAGCGAGAAGATTCCATAAAGGATCTTGCGAATGCCGGGCTTGCAACGGTCGCGGATGGTCGCGAGGTCGGGAACCATGCCGAGATACCAGAAGATCAGCGAGATGGTGAAATAGGTCGAGACCGCGAACACGTCCCACAGCAGCGGCGACTTAAAGTTCTGCCAGATCGCATTGGCGTTAGGCACCGGTGCAAGGAACCAGGCGAACCACACGCGGCCGACGTGGAAGGCCGGGAAAATACCGGCGCAGATCACCGCGAAAATCGTCATCGCTTCCGCCGCGCGGTTGATGGACGTCCGCCAGTTTTGTCGCGTTAGGAACAGGACCGCGGAGATCAGGGTGCCGGCGTGACCGATACCGATCCAGAACACGAAGTTGGTGATGTCGAAACCCCAGAAGACGCGGTTGGACATCCCCCAGACACCGACACCGGTGGAAACCAGATAGGTCAGACCGCCGCCGACGCCGATCAGAGCGATGAGTGCGGATGGGATGAAGAGCAGCCACCAGAGGAAGGGTTGCTTGTTTTCCAAAACGCCGCAAATGCGCTCGGTGATCCAGTGATAGGAGCGCCCGCTGAGAATAAGCTTTTCGCGCTTAAGCACTGGAAGTTTAACTCCAGTGTGGGTCTCAGGTGCAGTCTGGGTGGTGGAAGCCATGTTAGGTGGAAATTGAAAGCTCTGGGAGAAATGGATCAGACCATGTGGACGGTCGCCTTGCCGACGAACGGGGCATCCGGCATCTTCGGATTCGGGTTCTTGACGCGGGCCAGGTAGCTGGTCCGCGGCCGGGTACCGATGTAGTTGAGGAGATCGTAGTTCCGGTCAATGCGTTTGCTGCGACCGAGCGCGGATTTTTCCTCATCCAGAAGGTTGCCGAAGGTGATGGCACTGGCGGGGCAGGCGTCTTGGCAGGCGGTCTTCACCGAATCCACCGGAATCCGGAGGGTGTTGATGTTCACCTGCATCTCCGTGGACGGCTTGCCGGCGACGAGCGCCTCTTGCTTCTGGCCGCGCTTCTGACGGATGACGGCATCCTTGAGGCGCTGCACGCAGTAGGTGCACTTTTCCATCACACCGCGCATGCGGACCGTGACGTTCGGGTTCTTCTGAAGGTGGACGGCTTCACCGACCTGCTTCTCGCCGAACGGACCTTTGTAAAGGTTGTGGGAAATGAGCGGGTTGCGCTTGTTATAGTCGAAGTAGTTGAAACGGCGGGCCTTGTAGGGGCAGTTGTTCGCACAGTAGCGGGTGCCGATGCAGCGGTTGTAGGCCATCGCATTGAGGCCGTCTTCGGTGTGGATCGTGGCGTTGACCGGGCAGACCGTTTCGCAAGGAGCGGACTCGCACTGGACGCAAGCGACCGGCTGCGGGATCATTTCCGGATTGCCGTCGTCGAAGGTGTTTTCCTTTTGCGAGGCGAAGTAGCGGTCCATGCGGATCCAGTGCATCTCGCGGCCGCGGGCGACTTGTTCCTTACCGACGATCGGAATGTTGTTCTCCGATTGGCAGGCCACGAGACAGGCGTTGCACCCCATGCAGGAAGAGAGATCGATCGACATCCCCCACTGATGCAGCGGGTCATTGATCAGCGGCTGGGCCTTGCCGTCCTTGCCGGGATTGAAGGTGGCGGATCCCTTCGGCAGATAGAGCGAAACATTCGGCGGCGCGTGGGCGTCGTTGCCTTGCTTCGCGACATTCGCGAGCTGGGCGTCGAACGAGCCTTTTTCCTCGTCCTCAAGGGTGGAGATCTCGCGGGCGAGAGCGCGTCCATACATGGCGCTGTGTTCCTGAGTCAGGGCGACCGAGTAGCGATGACCGGTCGGCGTGACCTTGGCGCCGGTGGCGAAATAGGCGGTCGCGGCAGTGCGGAGCGGATAGCCATTGAAGCCGCGGTTCACGCCGACGAGGCCGACGTGGGAAGTATTTTTCGGTCCGCGCTTGAGTTCATCATGCTCATCGAAGCCCTGGCCGTAGCCGAGAGGGATGACGATGGTGTTTTCGGCTTGGCCGAAGGAGACGAGCACGGGGATTTCAAGCGACTGGCCGTTGACCTCCAGCTTGATCATCGGCGACTTGCGGTTTTCCCCTTCGTCGTCGGGGGAACGTGAGCCGAACGGAGTTTCGAGACCGATGATTTGGTCGTAAATACCGAGGTCCTTGGCAGTCTTCGGGGCGACCAGCGCGACGTTGTCCCAAGTGAGCTTGGAAATCGGATCGGGGGCTTCTTGGAGCCAGCCGTTGTCGATCCAGCGACCATCGAAGATCGACGAGTCCGTGGCGAAAATCACTTCGAGCGAGTCCTTGGTCGGCGGCGTAGCAATGATCGGCGCGGACATGTCACCCCGCAGAGCCGGGCTTACCAATGGATAGGCAGAACCGGCGAGGAAACCGTCGCGCAAGAGCTTCTTCCAAGCGCTATCCCCTTCCCCACCGAGAACGGTGAAGGTCGCGCGGACGGCGGTGTAAGCGGGCGAGGCGGCACCCTTTTCGCCCTCGCCGTTGAGCAGTTTACCATCGTTAGAGAGCAAGGCGAGCAGCAGTTCGAGCTCGGAAACACAATCGGGATAGAGCGGCAGGATCATCGGCTGCACCACGGTGTAAACGCCACGGGCAGTGCGGGCGTCTGACCACGATTCCAGATAATGAGCGGCCGGCAGGTGCCAGGTCGCGGCGTGGGCGGTGGCGTCGGTGCGCATGCCCAGATGAATGCTGGTCTTCAGCTTGG
>JAYWDF010000965.1:0-2919 GCA_043779985.1 Akkermansiaceae bacterium
CGAAACGGTGATGCCGATTTCCAGATCGCGGTCTTTGATTTCTTCGGGGGTCAGCTTGAAGACGATCGTGTTGCTGTTATTGACGTCTTTCCACTGCGCGGCCGGGAAGTCGTTGAGGTTGGTGGGGACGCGATCGCGGACGGTGAAGGTGACCGGGCCCCAGGGCTGGAGGCGCTTGTCCGACGGGTGCATGTCACCCATTTTATCCGCGTTGCGGAATCCTCGCGGGGAGCCGTCGGGCAGGCCAATGCGCCAGAGATAGGGCGGGAGACCGGGGTCGCTGAGGTCGGCGGTGGTGGTGGCAGTGCTGATCGTGACGGTGGATTTCGTGACGGCGAGTTCGTTGCGCATCAAGCGCAGCGTGTAGCTGCCGGGCTTCATCGAGGTGGTGGTGAATTTCCCGTCAGGGGCGACGCGGGTCCAATATTGAGCGGCGTCATTGGAGAGATAGACCGTATAGGGCACCTCTTTCATCAAACCGGTGACGGTTCCGGTGAGTCGGCCGCGCTCGGAAACCCAGCCCTTGAGACCGAGGTCTTTCATCCAGCCCATGGCGGGCATGGCCGGTGGCGGACCGCTGGTGAAACTAAGGGCATAGGGACCGTGGAGCTGGCTTTTCCGAAACGGTTCGGTCTGGGCATGACCGGAGAACATGTAAAAATAAAGCTCCTCGGTGGCCCCGGCTGTCTGGCTGTTGATGTCGCGGAAGAAGGGGCCGCCGGAGCAGCTCTCGTGGGAGCCGATGGCAAACCAGGCGCCTACGTTAGATCCGCGCGAGCCGTGGATGGCGTCGTCGATGAAGCGGACGCCGGAGTAATACTTGGAGGTCGTGCGGCTGTCGGGCTGGATGAAGATGTCCTTGGACTCGATGGCTTTAGCGGAAGTGTCATCGCCGGGGCGCTCGATGTTGCCCTTGTTGAGGACCTTGGAGTCGAGCCGGGCGATGAAGCGCATTTCGCCGGGGCTCGGGCAGGACTCGGTCCAAGTGGCCATGAACACGTTAGGTTCGCCTTTTTTGAAGGCGTAATAGTGCGTCACCATCGAGTTGACGGTGACAAGGATGCGGTCGTCGCCGAACGGCTTGGCGGTGACTTCGCATGTTCCGAATCCGGAGTTGATGTGGGAGCCGCGCGGGTTGGTCTGGAGCTGCATGCCGTTGACCCGGATGGACTGGAGGTTGCCGTTGGTCTTGTTGATTTGGACGACGAGAGCGGGCGTGGACTCGCAATCGACGGTGAAGGATTTCCCGTCATCGATTAGTGAGAATCCCGCGCGGGCGGTGGAGGCGAGCGCCAGCAGTGCGAGGATCGATTGAATCAGAGTCACGGGCTTGAGTATGGTTCGCTGATACGCAATCGACCTACTCACCCGAACGGGGTAAGCCTAGCTCAGCGGCACCCTCCCTGGAGCCGGCGCCACGGGCGGATTGACGATGATGCGCGCCTCGGGATTGTTGATGATATAGGAATAGGCCCAGCCGAGAAGCACGGCGAGTTTGTTGCGGAATCCGACGAGGAAGGTGATGTGGATGAACAGCCAGGCCAGCCAGGCGATGAAGCCTTGAAGGCGAAATTTTCCGGCTTTGACCACGGCGTAGTTCTTGCCGATGATGGCCATCATGCCCTTGTCGAAGTAGTCGAAGGGCGGACGTGCGCCTGGGGCGTTGTTGAGTTCCGCCTTGAGGATCTTCGCGACGTGGGCGCCCATTTGCACGGCGGCGGGGGCCACGCCGGGGACCATTTGGCCGCCGATGTCTTTCATGCTGACCAGATCGCCTGCTAGGAAAATCTCGGGATGGCCAGGAACTGATAGATCGGGAGCGGGCGTGATGCGTCCGCCGCGGTCGGTGGGGACGCCGAGCAAGGCGGTGAGGGGACTGGCCGCGACCCCGGCCGCCCAGATGATGGCAGCGGCTTCAAGGGTGGTGCCGTCTTTGAACTCCAGCACGCCCTCGCGGATGTTTGTGACGCGGGTGTTGTTGCGCAGCTCTACGCCGAGGCTTTCCAGCCGCTGGCGGGCATAGAGGCTCTGTGCGGGATCGAACGTTTCGAGCACCAGCTCGGAGCCCTCGATGAGGATGATGCGCAGCTTGCTGGTGTCGATCCGGCGGAAGTTGGATTTCAACGAGCGGTGGACAAGGTCCGCGAAGGCACCGGCGAGCTCGACGCCGGTCGGGCCGCCGCCGACAATGGCGACGGTCATGAGTCGGCCTCGCTCGGCCTCGTCGGTGGTGAGTTCCGCCCGTTCGAGATTGGATAGAACGGTGCGTCGGATGTTCTGGGCATCGGCGATGGATTTTAGGCCGAGGGTGTGGGCGGCCCAATCATCGTGGCCGAAATAACCGGTGCGTGCTCCGGCGGCGAGAAGCAGGTAGTCGTAGGTATACACAGTGCCGGAGCTGCCGGTCGCTTGCTTCCCTGTGGGATCGATGCCGGTGATTTCATCCATCAGGACCGTAACATTCTTCGCCGCGGCGAGGATCTGGCGGATCGAGCGGGCGATGTCCGGCGCGGCGAGCGAGGCGGTGGCTACCTGATAGAGCAGCGGCTGGAAAAGGTGGTGGTTGGTGCGGTCGACGAGGGTGATCTCGAAGCGCTTGTCATTGGCCAGCTTGCTGGCGCACTCAAGCCCGGCGAAGCCGCCGCCGATGATGAGGAGTTTGCAGGGCGGGGTGGGCATGGGTCGTATAGGTCGTATATTCTCAGCGTCGGCATTTTTCCAACAGCCCGGCGAGGAACCAGGTGATCTGTGCCAGCGCATCCGAGTGGATGGATTTTCCAAGCGGGGCCAGATCTTCGCGGCAATCCGCGAGCAGGGCGAGCGCGGTATCCACGGCGCTCTCGATGGCACCTTCGTATTCGGCGATGCCGAGAAGGATCGGGAGATCGAGCGGCTCCTGATCGAGGATGCGCTTGTTGA
>JAYWDF010000966.1:0-2917 GCA_043779985.1 Akkermansiaceae bacterium
GTGAACGGGCGTTCCTTTTTCCATCCGTAAGTTAGAAAGTTCCGCAGTCCCTCGCCCCGACCGATCTTGTCGAGGCCGATCTCGGTGGATATTGTGATCGCATTGCCGTGCAGGTTCAGCACCATCGGCACGGCCACTTCGCAGCGCATCTCATTGATGCCAAGCCCTAGCGCAAGGGCGATCCCGGCGATCGATTGCGCGGCGTCGAGGTGGCCGTAAATGAGTTTGTCGCGCACGCTGGCCCAGCCGAGCTCGCGTGAGAGCTCCACGTCCAGACCGTGACGTTCGAAGATTCCCATCTCCCGTGCCACCGCGATTGGCGCGCAATCACTCAGCGGGACGAAGCCCAGACGGAGCTTGGGATTTGAGGAGAAATTGCGGATTGGAGCGACCATTTGCTGCCTTTATAGCGGCTGGGATGCCAAAACCCTGAAAATCTGAGAAGCGGGAATCATTTCCATGCGCATCGTGAATGAGTGGGTCTCATGACCTCCCTGGCCAGCAAATATACGCACCCGGCCACCGCCGGATCCGGCGAAATTCCCGGCGCCGGGCAATACCGAAAAATCACTGCCGCTGCGACGTCCGAACTAACAGTTATTTTGACTCCTTCAAAGGATCCACCAATTGCCCCGCAAGGGTTGACGGGGTTTTGGCATCGATGCCGTACACGGGTGGCCAATGCCTGGGCAGCCAAGCGGTGCCAAACAAGTGATCAATCCATGGAAAAACTGCCGCGAAGTTGCGATCCCGGTGCTCGTCATTAGTGTGGTGCCAGTGATGGAAGGCTGGGGAGGAAAGCAGCCATTCCAGCGGCCCCAGGCGGATGCGGATATTCGAATGAATGAAAAACGACCAAGTGGTTCCGATTACCACCACGACGGCAACCCCAGGATCGATCCCGTGCCCGCCCGCGTGCGCCAAGCCCAGCAGATAGACAGGCACCAGGCCAGATAGCCGCGTGAAAACCATGTCCACCGGATGCGCGCGTGTATTGACCAGCCAATCCATGTGCTCGGCGCTGTGATGAATGGCGTGGAAGCGCCACAAGAAGGGAAAAACATGTGACGCGCGGTGCCCCCAATAGGCTCCGATGTCGTTCACAACCAGGGTCAATAACAGCTTTAAACCTACCGGCCATCCAGCGATCGCCGTGTAGAGTCCGAAGGGATTGAACCCCTGTAGTGCCCTCGCAAGAGCGGCGAGCGGCAGGGCGATCACGACCGCTGGCACCAGGCTGTTGATGAAATACCAGCCAATATCCACCCCGACTTGTTTTCTCCAGATCTTGGCAGGATGAAGGGCGAAAAGCCGCTCCAAGGGCACGAAGATCCCCACCAGCAACACCAGCCATGCCGCCAACCTCAGCACATCGATGGAGAAACCATGGGCGTAGCGCGTCAACTCGTCAGTCATGATTTCAACCTACATCCATAGCCTCGGAAGCGGAAGCCTCTTTGCCTGTTGTTATTCGCCAATCGCGGAACCACGGCGTCTGACACACAGGAGGAGCGACATTCCCATCGCCATAATCGCAGGGGAAGAAACCTCAGGCACGGCCGTCAGGGACACTCCGTCGAGCAGAGAGAACGGCGGCAAGCCCTCCGGGGTGCCCTTGGCCAAAAATGAAAGCGACTGTGATGCCGCAGTGGCAGTGAAATTGAGAGAAGCCGATATCCACCCGGAAAACTCCTGACTCGCGAGATTGTAGGTGCTGGTTGATTGAGTCACCCCGCCGAACGTCACCTGCAACCGCTCTGTCGTATTTCCAGTGTAGCCCTTCTGCTGAGCGGCGGCCCAGTAAAAGGATAGCAGATATTTCTGACCGGAAACCAGGCCCGTTACCGTCTGGCTGACGGGCAATGTGTTAGGTGCGAAGCCACCATCCAGAGCAAGGAAGTTTCCTCCATCCGGGCTGCTGGCTGGCAGGTCAAACGCGCTGATACCTCCATTCTGAACCGCGCTTCCCCAGAAGGTGAGCTGGTTGTTGTAGCCAGTCTTGGCACCTCCGACCGTGCCGGCGCCGGGCAGGAATAAGAAATTGTAACCACTCGTGGTCCAGTTGCCCACCGTTTGCAGTGGACTCGGAGCGACGGGTAATGCGCCGATCTGCGCGGAATAACCGGGAATCCCGATGTTCTCAAAACTGCCGTTTACCACAAGATTCTGCGCAAACCCGGGACTCAACCCGCTTGCCAAGACAACGGTAATAATGACGGAACGCCTTAAAGTCATGCTCTCTTAACAAGATTCAAACTGATTTCGACACCCCATTGAAAGCTCAAAAATCAATTTCTCACCCTAAATCACGTGGTTTTAAAACCATAGTGGTTATTCTTTCCCAAAATCAACGGCGATTCCAAGCTGCGCTAATGAGTTCCGCCCTAGGTTCTCTACAGGAGCATTCTCATGAAGTCTGGAGTCCCGCGGAGCAGCGGTCAGTGGACTTGGAGAGCTGCGGCGGGGGCGTCGACCGCACCCGTGCTGACGCTCTCCGGGCTTTGTAGAGCCGCGATGCGACTGGGGCGGAGGTGGGAGCGCTCGTTGAGGAAGGTGAGCAAGTGGTTGCGGATTTCCAGATAGAGCGGGTCCGCCATCACCTCGGCGCGGATGCGGGGACGAGCGAAAGGGATCGTGAGGATATCGCCGACTTCGGCCTCCGGGCCGTCGGTCATCATGACGACGCGGTCGGAGAGGAAGATCGCCTCGTCGACATCGTGGGTGACCATCAGGGTGGTGAGCTTGTTCCGGCGCCAGAGGGCGAGCAAAACTTCCTGGAGCTCCATTTTGGTGAGCGAGTCGAGCATGCCGAAGGGTTCATCGAGCAACAGCATCTTGGGCTGGAGCGCGAAGGCACGGGCGATGCCTACACGCTGGCGCATGCCCTGCGAGAGCTCGCCGGGGAATTTATGCATGG
>JAYWDF010000967.1:0-2916 GCA_043779985.1 Akkermansiaceae bacterium
GCGCTTTGGCTGAGAGAAATGACCCGGGTGTCGGAGACTTTTTCAAGGTCAACTCGACATCACCTGATTCGTCCGAGTGCATGAATCCTTGGGCGATCATCAACCTGCCGAGGAACTGCCGGCGGAACCAAGGGATTTTCAAGAACCACTTGAGGAAGGTCCTGTTCAATTCGGCATGAAGAAACGAGCTGTAGCCGTAGATTTGGAGGTGAACCAGGTAGGGACTGATGCGCGCGTCATCCAGTTCCATGACCACTTGGGAGGTGGTGTGCATGCGCTCGGACTCCACCGCCTCAGGTTTCCGAAGGCGCAACAAAGGGTAGATGAAATACTGGCTGTCCAGCAGGGCGACCGGAGTCTCAAACAGTCCGAGTGAATTCAGGACGATTTTCGCAGTGGGCAGAACACCGGCACCCAGAAAAACACGTCTTGCGTGGATTGTGAACGGGGTCCCTGTTTCAAGGTTGCGTCCCGTGACGATCACCTTGTTCCCAATGGACTCGAGCTTTTCGACGAAATGATTGCTCAAATACTCCACCTTCTTATCAGCGAGAAGGTCCTGGAGAGTATGGGCGGAGGAATAGATGAGGCCGTAGGGACAACCCGACAGGCAGAGGCTGCAGTATTGGCAGTGACTCTGCCCGTCACTGTCGGAGGCTCGGATCGCCAAGCGCGATTGGCCGTGATAGATTCCGGACTTCCGGAGCTGTGGATTCGAGCGCTGCAGGTCGCGCAACAAGGAGTCCCCTTGCCTCGACAGGTTGATCGAGTTTTGTTGCTGCGAATAGCAGGGAAGGATGCTCTCCAACTCATCCTCCTTGCGAGTGCAGGGCACGAAATCCATGACCGCCCGGTAATGGTCTTCCAAATCATCCAGGCGGATGGGCCAGCCTTCGATGTCCTTTTGGCGGTAGGGGAGCATGGCAGATCCCCACACATTGCTCAGGCCACCCACAGCCAGTGAATAATTGAATCCGCCCTGGTTCACCCACCGGACGTCAACCGCTTCACCGCGATGATCAAAACTGAAGGAAGATCCGTAGGCGGTTTTCGAATGAATGGGTTCGTTGTCGCTGTGTCCTCGGCCCGTGATGCTCGACAGGTCTCCTGCATCCCAGTCTTCGGGTTTCTGCAATGCCATCCGGTCGATCGTCGTCCGGCGCTCGTCTTCGAGTTTTGTGCCGACGTCCAGAATCGTGACCTTGCGGCCTTTCGCGATGAGTGCCATGGCCGCCGCAATGGCGGCAGGACCGGACCCGATCACAAGGCAATCGAGGTCGTCGGATTTGCAGGTGGAAACCATGGAAAATCAATGGGGAGACAGCCAGGGAGCCTCCACTAGGGAGAAAGAAAGATTTTCAAACCACGGATGACACGGATTTCACGGATGAGGAAGGAGTCCTTCGGGACTGAAATTTGGATTTTAACATCGAAGCGACTCAAATCAGCATCATTTGATCACCCTTAAATCCGTAAAATCCATAAAATCCGTGCTTAAAATCTCTTCAACGTTTGAGAGATTCCCTAGTGTAGGGACCCTGGGGAGACAGCCGTGGAATTCGCCTTTTATTCCACCGAAGAGCCATGTGCCTCTGGTAGTGAGGCTTCCTTCGGCACCAGCACACACCAGCGGACTTCGCCGAAACTTGCCAATCTCCGGATGGGAACTGATGCCAGTATCTTCCAATCAAGCGCGAGGGCCATTTGCTCGGGAGTGATGCCGAAGCGGTCATCGCTCCCCCAGTCGGAGGTGACGATGGCATCCAATCCTTGCGGGCTTGGCAGCTTTTTGCCGGGCTGGGGTGTCAGATCTTGGACCCTTCGCTCTCCCAGTGGCATCCAAAAGGAATACTCGGAATCGCCGTCTGTTCCGGCGAAGCCGATGGTCTTGGCGCCTGCCGGCAAGAGGTTCCGCACGGCGACATGCTCGTCGGATCGTTTGGAATAGACGTCGTAGACCACATTGAGCCGCTCCACCCAATGGGATTTTGGGTTTCCCGCACCCAGCCATGCGACCGCTTTGTCCAAACGGATGATGGGACGAGCGGGGCTGAACAGCAGCGCGGGAACAATCGGCAGCAATAGGATGGTGGCGGAGGCCCGCCAGATCCTGTTCCGGGTCACCCGCGCGGTGTCGAAAAGGATGAGCGGTAATACCACGAGTCCTGGGTAGTAGCAGGCGACAATCCGGGGCACGGACGGATTGCCGAGTTTCGTCATGACGGTGAGGAGCGAGATCCAGAATCCAACGGCGACCCAGATTGCAAATTGCCGGCCATGGGGAGCGCGAAATCTTCGGAACGCCGCAAGCGTTGCAAGGATCAATGATGCGCTGACGCCCAATCCAATTCCCGAGCCTTCTTCCGAGGCCATTTCCACTAGCTTGAGATTGATCTCCGGGAAATCTTTTCTAAGGACCGCCAGGCGTTTCTGCACCGCCGCTTGTGACATCCAATTGTTCCAGGATGGAGCCAGTGGAAACAGGGCGGGAGCCAACGAGGCCGTTCCAAGCTGAAGCGAATTCCCAACAAAGCCGGCAACCGGATTCTTCAGGTTCTGGATGCTGTTGGGACTGCCGGTCCAAGTTCCGGTATGGTTTACATTGGCAATCGCGAGCGGAACAAAGGAGATGGTGAGTGCGAAGACTGAAGTCGCCGCGCCGGGGATGATCAACTTTGGATGCCTGATCAGCGCAGCAAGCACACAAATCGCGACGGGAAGCAACAGGGGCAGGTTGGACGCCTTGGCGCATGTGAGTAACGCTCCGGACAGCAGAGCCAGGACCAGCAGTAGCGGTTTTCCCGAATCTCTGGCCTTCAACGCGAAGGTGATTCCTGCCAACAGGTAGATGGTGGCCGTAAAATCGTTGCCAATACCACCCGCCTCCATGGCGAAACATGAACCACAGGGAATGAT
>JAYWDF010000968.1:0-8407 GCA_043779985.1 Akkermansiaceae bacterium
CAACCAAAACCACCGTGATCAAAGTATCCATCGTTGAAGACGACACCAAGCTGCGTGAGACGCTCATGCGCTATTTCGCCGGGCAAGCTGACTTCGAATGCCTCGCAGCCTACCCGAATGCCGAGATCGCTTTGGAAGCGATTCCCAAAAGCCCACCGGACGTGGTTCTCATGGATATTAATTTGCCCGCCATGAGTGGTATAGATTGCGTGTCCCGACTGCACGCGATTTTACCCTCGCTCAAAATCATCATGCTCACCGTGTTCGAGGACAGTGAACAGGTTTTCAAATCTCTTTCAGCCGGAGCCTTTGGTTATTTGGTGAAAAGCAATCACCCGTCGAAGATTCTCCAAGCCATTCGCGACGTGTTCGAGGGCGGTTCACCTATGTCTGGCCATATCGCACGGATGGTAGTGCAGTCATTCGAGAAACGGACGTTGGTGCATGACGAGACGGATATTCTGGCCCCGCGTGAACTGGAAGTGCTTCACGGTCTGTCCTGCGGCCAACCTTACAAACAAATTGCCTCGGATCTGGGGATCAGTCTCAGCACCGTGCGCACTTACATCCAGCGGATTTATGAAAAACTCCACGTGCATAGCCAGACCGAGGCCGTGATGAAATACGCCCGCAGGAGGGACGACCGTATGCCGTAGGCGTGGAGACCACTTGCTTTTTTCGGTCGCCTCCATCGCTTCATGTCGTCACTTCATCCGACTCCTCAAGGATGGATGTCTCACTTACGCTCCCTCGGAGTGTTTCGCCGATTGGATGAGCCATGAGAGGTGAAATGTTAGTCTACCATGATTGAAGGGGCAGCGGGGATTCTTAATCGCTTCCCTCTGTTTTTCTGCAATCATGGTCTTAAATCGATCCTTGCTTTTATAATCCATGAACCACGAATCACCCCTTCTCCGTCGAGGCTTTACACTTCTGGAGACTGTCATCGCCATTGGCGTTCTGGCTGTGCTTCTATCTGGCTTTATGGTGGTATTTACACCCGCTGCAGAAGGGATCCGCAAGTCGATCAACGTCCAACAGGCGGACCGGTTGGTTTCGGTACTTGAGGAGGAGTTGGTGAGCGGCAGAAGCACCAAGGCTGGAAATACCCCCTTTGATACCGCATTGAACCGGATTAAAGAGAGTTCGGAATGGGACAATGCGATTTTTGTTTATCAATACCGTGGCGCGATTTCGAGCTTTCGAAGTGACATGTCGAACATTCCCCTCGCTTCCACCAAAGACAAGTTGGTAGGTAAAGACTACATCGTGATTCCCATGATGCGTCGCGTCACGGAAAGTGAGTTTCTTGAGGATCTTAAAGCGATTGAAGGCTCGTTGTTCTTAGTCAAATGCAAGCAATTGTACTTCAAGGGCGGAGCTTTGGTTGTGGACGACCGGCTTGGCGATGCCACCGGCAAGAAAGAGCTCCTCGATCCCAAAACCGGACTGGAGTGGAAGAATTCATCCACCTTTCCTGAAGCTGTGATTCCATTCGCCGCAGAGTTCTACTTCGTGCCAACGAACTCGGGCGCTTATTTCTCATCCTCGAAGGGCAAGGCGACCGCCGCATTTACGGCGAAATTCAAGGCCCTCAAAACCCCGGTATTCACGCGGAATATCGCGGTGCGACGCTGAGAGCGGGGGCAGTTTTCGCCACGAGTTGGTGATGCCGACCGGCTTGCCGTGTCGTCACTCCATCCGACTGGGTGAAAGAATGATTTCTCGATAATGTCGCGAAGCGTCGGGTCAAAATGCAAAGATCCCATTGCCGACAGCTCTGCTCCAGAAACCCCTCGCGCATGCTCATTCTTCGAGCTGGCAACAACCTGAAAATCCCGTGAAGACTAAAAACCTATCGACTCACATCAACGGAAACGGCCATGCTTGCCCCACGCGCAGCTCCGGACCCGGCCGCCACCGGAAGCTAGCTTCCACCGCTGTCGCCGCCCTGCTGGGCCTCGCCTCGCTTGCTTCCAGTCATGCAGCAGAGTGGCTGAACGAAACGTTCGAGCAGTATACAACCGTTCCAATCGCGCCGAACACAAGTTCCTCGCCCCAGTTGAATGCTGCCGCCGCCGCTTCAATGGTCATAGCCTCCGGTGGAAACAAGGTGCTCCAGTATGCTAAGGCGACCGCGGCCGCGACAGGTGGAAGTGTTACGTATTCCCTCTCGACCCCCAATTTCGCTGCCGCGCGCACGAAGGGATTCGTATCTTTTAAGATCGCGGCGAACGCCACTCCCGCATCGGCGGTAGCAGGCAGCTATTTGGCGTTCCGTCTTGGTACCAATGATAGCAATTCCGTGGGATCGACAAGTAACGCCTTTGTCGATGTGCGACTGTATCAACCCGCCACCACCTTCGGCGTGAAGGTCTATTCGAACAACCTCCAGTCCGGGAGCAACACCACGGTATTGCCTGCGGGAACTAACATAATCCGGCTCTGGTTCAATAGCGAAGCCACCGGCATGACCTACACCGATCCCTCCGGAAATGCCCAGACCTTGGCTGCGGGCACCTACGCCGCGTATGTGAACAGCGTGCTGATCAACAGCAGCGCCTCGGGCAGTGCGATGGCGGCCTCGGTTACGTCCACTGGGACTACGACCTCAAGCGCAATCGGCAAGATTGGCTTTGTCTGTAGCTCTGCAAATACGGCGGATTTCTCGGTGGATGAGCTCTATGCCGCAGACGCTGCACCTGTTGTCACTCCAGTCATCACCAGCTCCCTCACCGCCAACGGGCAGGTCGGGAACGTCTTTAGCTACCAGATCGTGGCTTCGAACACTCCGACTTCCTATAACGCCACCGGTCTCCCTGCCGGACTCAGCGTCAATACCACCACCGGAGCCATCACGGGGACACCCACCGCCAGCGGGAATTCGAACATCACCCTCTCCGCCACCAATACCGGCGGCACGGATTCGAAAACGCTTGTCCTGACCGTCGTTGCGGTCGCTCCCACGATCACCAGCACGCTCACCGCCAGCGGACAGGAATTGACCGCCTTCAGCTACCAGATCACGGCTTCGGGTTTGCCGACCTCCTACAACGCCACCGGCCTCCCAGGCGGACTCAGCGTCAACACGACCACCGGGCTCATCACGGGATCTCCCAACGCCGGTACCCGCGGGATATGGAACGCCACGATTTCCGCCACCAACACCGGCGGCCCGGGATCGGCCACACTGGTCCTCACGGTCATCAATAAATTCGATGTCTTGAGAATCAAGTGGTTGAACACGTTGATCGCTGACGTTACCGGCTCCAAGAGCACCTCCAGCATCAACACCAGGGCCTCGGGTTATCAAACGACGATGCTCTACACCGTGAGTGCCATCAAGGTGACCAACGGGGGATCGGGTTACACGACTGCTCCCACGGTGACCATTTCGGGAGGCGGTGGCAGTGGTGCCACCGCTACCGCGACGATCTCAGCGGGCAAGGTTTCTGCAATCACCGTGACCAACGGCGGTTCGGGATACATCACTACTCCCACCGTTACTCTCAGTGGTGGTGGTGGCTCGGGCGTCACGACGCCGCCGCAGGTGGCCATCTGGAGTGACTTGCCACTCGCGGCGCAGACGGGTGTGACTGCGGACGTCGCCTCGGGAAACATCGCTTCGAGTTTCCAGCGCCTTGAAGACATGGCGCAGGCCTATGCGATCTCGGCCTGCGCGCTCTATCAAAACTCCCCGCTGCTGGCGGCGACCTCCGGCGGATTGGATTGGATGACTTCGAATGTTTATACTCCGACCGGTACGCTCTTCGGCAACTGGTATGATTGGGAAGTCTCCGCGCCAAAGGCGCTCAACAACGCTGCGGTGCTGCTCCTCTCCAACACCAGCGCGTTGAGCACGGCGCAAATCGCCAACTACGTCAAGGCGGTCTATAATTTTGGGCCCGACAGCGTGAATCAACAAGACTATTTCTGGTGGGGCCCGCTGACAGGGGCCAACACCTCCAACGCCGCGCTCACCATGGCGGTTCAGGGTATTTTGTTGGGTAATAACACGACCACGGTCACCCGCGTTTGGCACGACACCACCGGCCACCCGGTGAACCCTCAAGCGAACTATGTCATCAGCGGGAGCTTGTTGCTGGACGAGGCCCAGGGCAACTTGAGCGGGAACAACCCGTTCGATTTTGACGGGAAGAGCGTGTTTACTTACGTGACAAGCGGAGACGGATTCTATGCCGACGGCTCCTTTATCTATCATTACAATATTCCATACACGGCCCAATACGGCCAGGAGCTGGTAGACAATATTAATATTTTAGTGAACCTCTTATACGGCTCGGCTTGGCAAATCACTGACCCGGAAGTTTCAAACGTCTTTGACTGGATGCTCGATAGTTTTGCGCCTTTGATGTATCACGGCGCCATGATGGACATGGTCCGCGGACGAGCCATCGCGTCGTCGTCCGGTGACGAATACAGTGTGGGTGCCAAAGTCATCGAGAATTTCCGGCAGGTCGCCGCCTTTGCGCCCACCGCCACGGCCGCCGAGCTCAACGCATTCGCGGATTCCCCGCAACTGCCGCCCGGGCAGTTTCACTTTCCAGGCATGGATCGCGTGGTGGCGTTTCGCAGCGGTTTCGGTTTCGGCATCAGCATGTCGTCCACGCGGGTGGGCGGCTACGAAATCAACACCACTTCACCGACCAATCTCAAGGGCTGGTATACCGGTGCGGGAGCGACCTATCTTTATCTGGGCGATGCCGACACCCAGTATACCAGCGACTACTGGGCGACGGTGGACTGGTACCACCTGCCCGGCACCACGGCGGAGATGAACGCCACGCCGGAGGATGCCGTGACGGATCAGAACTGGGTCGGCGGAGTGCAAGTCGATAAAACCTATGGCGTGGCCGGCATGTCCGCGCATCCGGCCAACACCACTTTGGTTGCGAAAAAGTCCTGGTTCATGCTGGACGACGAAATCGTGTGTCTCGGCGCCGGCATCACCTGCACGACCGCTGGTGATCAGGTAGACACCACGGTGGAGAACCGCCGATTGGGGTCGTCCGCGACGAGCGCCAATTTCTATGTCAACGGCGTGAACCAGGCACCCGCGCTTGGCTGGAGCTCTGCCCTCGGGAGTACGACCTCTTGCTCGCTGGATGGGGTCGGCGGCTATTATTTCCCGGGGGGAGCCTCCAACCTGCAGGCGTCGTTCACGGCGAATTCCGGCGCATGGACCACTATCAACCCGACCGACTCCGATTCTACGGTATACACGGACAACTACCTGAAGCTCTTCTTCAATCACGGAGTGACTCCGACGGACGCGAAGTATGCCTATGTCATCCTTCCCAACATGAGTTCAGGCGGCGTGAAGGCCTATGCCGCCAACCCGGACATTGCCATTCTTTCCAATACGCAACCCACAGGCTCGGCGACCGGCATTCACGCGGTGAAAAGCCTCGTGAGCGGCGTGGTGGCTGCGAATTTCTGGGCGAAAACCTCCGGCCCCGACAACGGCGGCACGGCGGATTTGATTACGGTGAGCAAACAGTCGTCGGTCACCGTCCGGGAAACCTCCAACAGCATTTCCGTCGGGGTTTCCGACCCCACCCAAAGCAACACGGGCACGATCATCGTCACCCTGAGCGGCCGGGCATCGCTCGGCACCCTGTCCGCGGATTCGGGAGTGACGGTAACAGGAACCAATCCAATCACATTAATCGTCAATGTGAACGGTTCCAAAGGGAAGTCTTACAACGCCTCGTTCCAGCTCGCGCCGAAGCCCGTGATCAGCAGCAACTTGAACATGGTGGGTGTGTTGGGGAGTGCGTTGAGTTATCAAATTACGGCTTCCAACAGCCCGACCAGCTATGGCGCGACTGGCTTGCCAGCGGGCTTGGTCATCAACACCAGCACCGGTGTGATCTCCGGATCGCCGACCACCATCGGAACGTATTCGACAACTCTCAGCGCGACCAATGCCAATGGCACCGGTTATGCCACATTGACCACCAACGTCGCGACCGTGCCCACTGACATTGCATTCACGATCAGCGCATCAGGTGCGAGCACGTGGATCTGCCCTGCGAATGTTTCTTCCATCCAAGTGGAATGCTGGGGCGCCGGCGGCGCAGGTGGATGGGCATCCAGAGCTAACCAAACCAGCAGCAAAGCGCTGGGTGGCGGGGGAGCCGGTGGTGCTTACGCCAAGAAATCTTACGCGGTGACTTCAGGAAGCACTTACTACCTCAACGTGGGTGCTGGTGGAGTGAGTGTAAACACCGACACAACCAAAGCACCTGGTGGAGACTCATGGTTTAACACGACCAACACTTCCTCCGCAGCCCCTGTCCTCGCCAAAGGTGGCGGTGGCGGTGAAAGCGTGCTTCTTCAAAGTGCCTCCACCAGATTTGGAGCGGGCGGAACGGCGGTTGTGTCCGGATCGAGTGTTGGGGATGTGGTCAACATCGGGGGCAACGGTGTCGCTTCCACCAGCGATACTTTTGGCGGGGGTGGTGGCGGCAGTGGCGGGAGTGGCAATACCTCCGGTGGTAACCCCGGATTTGCTCCCGCCTCGACGACTCTTGGCTTGGGGGCAGTGGCGGTTTCCACCGGTGTCGGTGGCAACGGTGGCAACGCGGATAGTGTCAGTGCCACCTCCGCGACAGGCCAAACACCTAATACCACTCCAGGTGGTGGCGGTGGTGGTGCAAGGTGTTCCAGTAGCTCGACAACATTATCAGGTGGCACCGGAGCCGCAGGCCAAATTGTCCTCACGGTGCAACAACTCGCCGCCACTTTGACGCTCACCGAGAGCTGGCGGCAACTCTACTTCAACACGACCGCGAACTCCGGGAACGCTGCTGACAGTTTCGACGCCGACGGCGACGGTCTCACCAATGCCCAGGAATACGTGTTCGGCGGCAACCCCACCGTGGCGGGAACCGGCAGCTTCCTCACCGCCGCCAACAACGTCAGCGTTTTCACGCTCAACTTCGTCGCCCAACAAGCCACGGGCACGGGTTACACGGGCCTCACCCGCTACTACACCGTGGAGACCACCACCGACCTGACGAACTCCGCGTCCTGGACCTTGCTCGCGGGTTACTCGAATATCGCGGGCGCAAACCAGACGGTGACCCTCACCCCGCCCGCGAACGGAGCCCGATGCTTCTACCGCTTGAAGGTGCGACTGCAATGACCCGTTCCGCATCCGGCGTTGGCGGAGAGGCTTTTTTCGACTACATTAATTCGGTTAAAATACCGGTGGAAATGTCGTGCGTGAGGGCATGGAATTTCCGGTCGTTTCTTTACCCATTTGTATGCTCCAAAGCCTAAAAAAATGACCTTTCCTTCCCAGCCCTGCCTTCGATTGGCATGCCTCACGATGCGCGCATCGTGCGTGGGCGTGCTATTGCTGCGGATCTTGTCCGTGTGGATGACCCTCGCGTCCGCCCAAGCCGCCAATTACTTCGTGGATACGGCCACGCAGTTCAATGCCGGGATCGACAAGAACGGTGCTAGTTTCGCCACGCTGAACGCGGGAGACCGGGTTTTCCTCAAGGGCGGCGGTTGGGGCGGGCTGATTCGCAAAATCACGGGTTCCATGACGGACAGCGATGCGCAGACCAACCCGGCCATCATCTATGCTTGTGATGCGAGCTACAATCCCACGGTCGGCGCGGTCACGGTCAACGGGCTGTCGCAAATCGACCTTGCTGGCAGCGGCATTGTCTTTGCCGGGGTCACCTTCAGCCCCACGAGCGGCATGTACAAGCGGGGCAGCTATACCGACTACGGCGGCAACGACTCATCTGCCTACATGATCCAGTTGGACGGACTTTCCCGCTACATGACGGTCTCCCACGTCAAGTTCGACTACTGCGGTCGTGACAACCCCGACGTGAACAACGACCACTACGGAGCATGGTTGTATCTCAATGGCTATCATCACACCATCCAGTATAGCGAAATGCAGGGACGTGACTTCAACCCGAACGACATCAACCAAACCGATCCAGCCCTGAGAACCTCCATCCGCCAAGCGACGGTCGTGATCTACAAGGACTCTGCCAACCCCACGAACTGGGGTTACCACACGGTGCGCTACAACTATTTCGGCCAGCGCAAGACTCCGCTCACCAATGACGGGGATCCTGGTGGCCGCTGTTACACTCCCGCCGATGGCAGCCTCGCCACGGACATGACCAACGGCTGGGAGACGATCCGCGTCGGCAACAGCAGTTTTGCGAGCGTCGATTTCAACACCACCGTCGAATATAACACGTTCTATCATGCGATTTATGCGGTCGATGGCGGAGTGAGCGACAACAACGGGGAGCCCGAGTCGATTTCCAACAAATCGCGCCGGAACACGTACCGCTATAACACCATCCTCAACAACTACGGCCAGCTCTGCCTCCGCCAGGGTGACTAT
>JAYWDF010000969.1:0-8407 GCA_043779985.1 Akkermansiaceae bacterium
GGGAGCCGCCGAGCTGCCGCGCGGCTGCTAGATATCGCCGCTCGATCCGCTAAGGTCGCGAATAAGCCGGATGAGTTCCGCCGGTGGAAAGGGTTTGCCAAAAACCTCGTGTGCACCCGCCTGGCGCAGCTTTGCGACGACCTCGGGCGTGGCGCGGGAGGTCACGAAAATCACCGGGACATCCTCGCAGCCGGGGATTTTGTGGAGTGCGCACATGACCTCCGGTCCGCAGATGTCGGGGAGTTCGTAATCGAGGAGCACCAGATCCGGGCGTTCGTGGCTCGCGCTTTCGATGAGGCCCGCGCCGGTATTGAAGAAGCTGCCGTGCAGCCCGCTCCGCCGGAAATACATCTGATAGAGCTTGGAAACGATGAAGTCATCTTCAGCAATAAGGATTCGTTTCATGGGAGAAAGGCACGAGGGAGGTGTGCTGAGTGTGCGCAGAATGATGCCCGTATTTTAGCGGACTCACGCTCAACTGTTGGATTTGTGCGCGAGCGGGCGGTCTAGGCAAAGCAAACAATGGCGGAAGCTATTTCCGGCTCAGTCGGTTTCTCGCCATCCGCACGAGCGCTTGGCACATTCCCTGATTTGCAAGTCGCTTTGCTAGAAACTAACCGCCAAGCTCTATCAGGTTCAATTAACCCATCAATCAAGTCCTCTTGTTTATGCCAAATCCTCCCCTCAAACTCTCTGACTGCTGGGCCAAGACCGATCCCACCACCAGCCTGCCCGCCCTCACCGTGCGGGATCACTGCCTCATCGTCGGCGCGGTGGCAGAGGCGATTCAGCGCTTGCTCCCTCCTGCCTGCTACCACCTCGCCCCAGCCGGTGCGGTCACTCTCGCTGCGGCGCATGATATTGGAAAGCTGAGTCCAGGATTTCAACTGAAGGCTTATCCTCATTGGGAATTCCCGGATGCCATGGGCCAATCATTTTATGAAGGCAATCACGCCAAAGTGAGCCAAGCCCACTTGGGCGGCCTTCACGGAAAACGGCCTTTCGACTGGGTGCTCGCCGCAGGTGGCCATCATGGGAAATATCCGAGTTCAAACGGCTTCTTGGGAAAAATCAAGGAAGGCGGTCTCGACTGGCCTGCGGTTCTTCGCGACGAACTTTTAACCGAACTCGAAGCGGTTTTCGAGAAACTTCCCTCAGTGGACATCCCGAAAGGCCCTTTCGTCCACTGGCTCACCGGTTTCATCACCTTCGCAGATTGGATCGGCTCCGATACCCGCTGGTTTCCACTCCCTGCGAATGGCCCGCTGGCGGACTGCGAGACGCCGACCCGCGCCCGGGACTTGGCGGCGAAAGCGGTCCAAGATCTTGGCTGGCACCGTCGCGAGGTCCGAAGCGGAAGGGCTTTCGGCGAACTATTCCCCGGCGTGGAAAGCCCGCGCCCGCTCCAGCAAGCATTGATTGATGCGATTGACTCCCCCGGGCTCTACATCGTGGAGGCTCCCATGGGCGTCGGTAAAACCGAGGCTGCGCTCGCTGCGAGTTATCGCCGGTGGACGGAAGGCGCGGAGCGCGGGCTCTATTTCGCCCTGCCCACCCAGCTCACCAGCAACCGCATCCGGGATCGTGTCTCGGCTTTTCTCGAAAACGTGGTGGTGGACCCATCCTATCACGCCCTCGTCCATGGCAATGCTTGGATGAATCCCGAGCGGATTCTCGCCATTTCACCCACCGCCAGCGATGTCGCGGGGGCCGCCAATCTCTCCGACTGGTATGCCTCTGGCCGAAAGGCGCTTCTCGCAGGCTTCGGCACTGGCACCATCGATCAAGCGATCATGTCCTGTCTGCCGGTGAAGCATTCCGCGCTCAGGTTGTTCGCACTTTCGGGAAAAATTATCATCATCGACGAAGTCCATTCCTACGATCCCTACACCTCCGCGCTGGTGGATCGGGCGGTGAAATGGCTGTTGGAAGTCGGTTGTAGCGTGATCGTTCTTTCCGCCACGCTCGCAGCGGCCCGCAGGAAATCTCTGGTCCTCGCCGCTGGGGCAGAGGAACCGGAAATTTCCTCGGCCTACCCGCTCATCACTAAGGTCGTCAAAGGTAGCAGCCACTCGCAGACCATCCCCGTCGATGGCACGGATCTCTCAGCCAGCCGCGTCTTGATCGAGCGTGTGCCAAGTGACTCCGCCTGCATCTGGCAAAACCTCGCCGATGCCGCGGAGGCTGGTGCTTGCGTGGTAATTATTCGAAATACGGTCGCGCTCGCGCAGGAAACTTATCGCCAGATCAAGTCCCGCTGCCGGGATCGTGGGATCACCTTCGGCCTGCTTCACAGCCGTTTCCCGCAATTCAAACGCGATGAAAATGAGGCCATTTGGATGGAGCGTCTCGGCAAAAGTGGTGAATCCCGCCCGCAAGGCTGCATTCTCGTCGCCACCCAAGTCATCGAGCAATCTGTCGATATCGACGCCGACCTCCTCGTCACCGACCTCGCACCCATCGATCTTATCCTCCAACGCCTTGGTCGCCTCCACCGTCACCAGCGCCCTCGTCCTGTAGGATTTGAAACCCCGCGCTGCATGGTTCTCATGCCCGAGGTCGATTGGACCACCGATGAAATTTCCCTAAAAACCGCGCTCGGTCCATCTGCCTTCGTCTATCCGCCGTTCTCGTTGTTCCAAGCGGAGCGGGTTCTGTTGGGTCTCACGGATCACACCATCACCTTGCCGCAGGACATCCGCCTGCTCGTCGAAGAAGCGAGCCGTTTGCCTGAGCCACTACCAAGCGGTGCAGCCGCTTTCCGTGACGCTCTGGAAAAACTCACTCAGAAAATGCTCAGCACCGCCGAGCTCAGTGACGTGTTCCACTCGCCTACTGAGAACGACAAGGACGGCGCGAAGACCCGCTGGAACGATACGCCCACCGCCTTCCTCATTCTTCTAAACCGTACGCCGGGCACCACCCACATCGACTTCCTCAATGGCGAGAGCGTGCCCTTTCACCACGGACCGTTCAGCTATCCGCTCGCCCTCGCCCTGCATCAGAATGCCGTCCGTGTCCCGCGCTACCTCGTCGATCACGCCATGGCGAAACAACCCGCATGGCTCGGGAAAAATATCCAAGATGCCGTGCTCGCCGTCTTTCATGCCGATGCCACCTGTGAACTCATCGGCTCCGCTGACGCGCCGCCCTATCATCTCGAATACCGCGACGACACCGGTCTGAGCCACACCCGGAATGCCGTCTCATCCTCCACCTCAACCCTCGATCCCTGCGATGACTGGTTCTAATGACACTCCCATGACTGATTTCAATCTCATCACCCACCCTTGGATTCCCGTGCGTTGGCTCGCCGGGCATCACTCGCTCGTCGGCCTCGACGAACTCTTCCGCCGCGCTGCGGAAATAGCCGATCTCGACGCCGTCCCACACGAACGCATTTCCCTCATCCGGCTACTCGTCTGCATTACCCAAGCCGCCCTCGGCGCACCTGCGGATATGTTCGGCTGGGACGAATTCGGCGGCGATCTGGAGCAGGCCGTTCCCGCCTATCTGGCGCGGTCAGAAATTTCCCCTCACTTCAATCTCTTCGGTGATGGGCCGAGATTTCTTCAATGCAAGGCCGCTGCCGGAGACAAGAGCTATCCCGCATGTCAGGTGAGTTTCACCATGGCTGCGGGAACTTCGCTCACCTTGCTTGATCACTACGGCGAATCACCACGCATCATGGATCCGGCATTCCTCGCCCGGCTACTGCTCTGCTATCAGAATTTTTTTGTCGGCGGCAGCATGGCCGAGAAGGTGAAGGGGAATGGTCCCAGTCTGAAGATGTTACATACTTTTCTTATCGGCGAAAACCTCAAGTGGACGACTCTCGCGAACTGCATCGACGCAGAACTCGCGCACAACTTCGGTAAGCCTTATTGGGAACTTGGCACACCAGATCAAATCAAGGGGGATTCCGCGAAGCTGGTGACAGAATCTTATCTTGGCCGATTGGTTCCTTTGTCATGCCAATTAGATGTAACTGGTAATTTGAAAAGTGGTTTTGCTGTCCACATTTCCGATGGCTTGAGTTATTTGCCTTATCCGCCGTTTCGGGAAGCCTCGGCAACGTTGATCTCATGGAAACAGGAGTTTCGTCTCTTGCGGGCCGATATAGGACGCGGCATCTGGCGTGATCTTCACTGTCTTGCAGTGTTACGCCGACTCGACGATTCTCAAGCACAAACGGCCCCTGCCATTCTTCAAAGCCACATTAAAGAACACGAACAAGGAGCGGTGAATCTTTGGGTGGGAGAGCTTATAAAGGGGGAAAAGGCGACGATTATAGATGGAATCGAAGATCGCTTCACCGTTCCCTATCGATTATTTACTGAAATTGGTCAAACAATCTACAGTCTCGGTGTCCTGCATGCATCGATCTCAGCTGATAGTAAAGGTTGCAGTTTGAAGGAAGCTGTAAAAGCCTACTCAAAATCAATGAGGAATAATTCTGCTCCCGTCGAGGCAGCCTTGCGGCATTACTGGAATGCACTCGATTTCCAACGTCAGATCCTGCTCGATCTCGTTAACGACGATGCACCTATCCGCGGTAAAAATTTTGGCGAGTCCGACGATCCATGGAGTCTCGCGGTTCGCACCGCAGTGCGTGCCGCCTATGATCGCGCCTGCCCGCGACTGACTCCCCGCCAACTTAAGGGATACGCCGCGGGGCTTAGGTTACTCCGAAAATCATCTGACCTTCCGTCTAATAGAAAGAACATTGAGGATATCAATTTCCTAAATCCATAAACAACATGAAAGATTTCCAACCAGAGAACGAGGCCTTCGTCGCCAGACTCGTAGAAATTTGCCGCGATAGCGGCTACCGTGCAGCTCTCCGCCGATGGTGGAGTCCTACCACCCGCCACCACGCGCTTCCCATTTTAGGAGGCAAGCTGTTTGCACTAAACGAGAAGCTTCTGGTCACCCCCGAGATCATTTTATCAGCCCTCTATGCAACCCACGCCAATGATTCATTTCAGGCTCATCGGTCTGGTGGTAACAGCATTGGGCAATCAGCGCTTGAACTTGGAGGAAAGAAGATGTCGTCGGGAAAGTTTCCTTCAATGGAGCGCCACTTTCGCCGCCTTTTGGCTTGCGATAGTCTCAACGATCTTGCCATGCAGCTTAACCGGTTAATAAAACGGTTAGAACGAGAACGCATTCCTCTCGACTACGTGCTTCTTCTAAAACATCTGAGTTTTTGGTCGAAGCCAAGCCGGCCAGAACTCCGCGATGTTGTCAAAACCCGCTGGTCTCTCCACTTCTGGCAAGCCCCCTCCGATCTTCCCACACCATGAATCTCCACCTCACCCAAGCGCTCGTTCCTTACGAAATTGCCGCCCGCTGGCGGAAGGATGGAGGCTTCACCGACAGTTACGCTTGGCACAAACGGGCTTGGGATTGTTTTCCCGGCCAGCCGGACGCTGCCCGTGATTTCCTCACCCGCCTCGACGACACCGGAAATGGCTTCCGCCTGCTCATGCTCTCCGCCGCCGGTCCCGCCAAGCCCGATTGGTGCCCGGACCACGGCTGGCAGAGCAAGGCCGTGGGCGAGAATTTCCTCACTCATCCGCGCTACCGTTTCTCCCTGCTCGCCAATCCCACCCGCAAGCTCGCCGCGCCGCGCGATGCCGAGGGCAAGCGCCGCAACGCCAAACGCATCCCCATTTCCAAGCGTGAGGACCTGCTCGACTGGTTGGAGCGCAAGGCCGCCCAACACGGTTTCACCCTCGTCCCCGAGGAAATTCGCACCATCCCCCAGCCGCGCCAGCCTTTCGTCAAAGCAGGACAAGCCGGCCTCCACACCGCCACTGAGTTCACCGGCATCCTTACCGTCACCGATCCAGAACTTCTCCGCCAAGCCTTCGCCCACGGCATCGGCTCCGCCAAGGCCTTCGGCTTCGGTATGCTCTGCCTCTCACCTATTTGAAACCAACCTCCATGTCTGCCATTACATCAGCTCAAAGCGTTACAAATTGTAACGCTTTGAAAATGCTAACAGCCGAACCCGTGACGGATTGTCACGGGTTGGATTTCACCCCGGACTCACGCGATTTGCTACTGGGGGACAAACTGTCCCCCAGTAGATCCAAGCAACTGCCGAAATCTTAATCTCCTGAAAACTGAACACTAGCAAACTTTGATCTTATGAAACTAATAGAACTCCACATCCTGCAATCCTTCCCTGTCTCCTGCCTCAACCGCGATGACGTCGGCTCCCCGAAATCTGCTGTCTTCGGCGGCGTCACTCGCGCCCGGCTTTCCAGTCAATCGCTGAAGCGTGCGATACGCCTCGATTTCAATGAAGCCCAATACGGAAATCCGTTTCATACGGAGCGCACAAAGCTAGCCCACGAAGGACTGGCCAAATTATTGGAGGCTGGCGGCATGACAGCAAAAAGCGCTGCGGACGTTGCCCTCGAAGTTCTTTCAAGTTTGGTAGATAAAGGCGGAGCAGCTAAGTCGAAGACAGATAAGAATGATCGCGTAAATATGCCCGCCTTGATTTGGCTCTCCCCAGGTCAAATTTCAAAAGCCGCAGACGCTATACTGAAAAATAAGGACCTGATTATTGAGGCGACGGAGAAACTTTTTGCTGCAAAAGCAAACATCGAGAAAAAATCGAAGGCGGAGGCAGAGAAAGAACAGAAAGCGGCATCAACGATTCTTAACAAAGCCCTTAAATCTGTGGCTGAATCCATCCAGAAGGCAGGGATTTCTGATGCCGCCGATATCGCATTTTTTGGCCGCATGGTTGCCAATGATGCCACGCTTAATGTGGAAGCTGCCTCAATGTTTTCTCATGCACTCTCAACACACGCAACCTCCAATGAAATCGACTTCTTCACTGCTGTCGATGATGTGAAACACCAAAGAGGCGAGGAGGATGAAACAGAAAGTGAAGATTCTGGTGCCGCCATGGTGGGGACTCTTGAATTCAATTCAGCTACCTACTACCGATACACGGCTATCAATTTGGACCTTCTATTTCGAGAAAAGAGCGACCGTTTACGAGAGGGCCATCTAAGTAAAATTGAGAGCCAAGACGATCGCAAAGCCCTCCTTCGGGCCTTCATCACGGCCATTCTTACTTCCGTTCCCGGTGCTCGGAAAAACTCAATGAACGGCAATACGGCCCCAGTTGAAGTGTTAGGTATCCGTAAAGACAAGGGCCAGCCCCTTCAGCTCGTCAATGCTTTCGAGGCACCTGTCGAAGGCAAAGTAAAAGGTAAGGCGACAGGATTCGCATCTCCCTCCAAGACGGCCATGGAAAGTCATTTCGATGAGCTTGAGAAAACGTGGGGTCCTCAAGGTGCTCCTTACTGGCTCAGCAAAATCAATGCTGATGAAGGTAAATCCAAGCTCGACTCGTTCCTTGATCAACTCCTCTCCGGCGATGTCTGATACCCTAGCCTTTCTTATCGACGCGCCGCTCCAGTCTTGGGGCGCGTCCTCCAAGTTCCAGCGCCGCGAAACCGAGAGCTGGCCCACCAAGAGCGCCCTCGTCGGCGTGCTCGCCGCCGCCCTCGGCATCGATAAGCACGCCCCGGACGAGGCAGAGAAACTCGCGCAATTTGCCGCCCTTACCTTCAGCGTTTTACGCTGGCCAAAGAAACATCCATCGCTGCGGTTGTCTGATTTTCAGACTATCGGTGGTGGTTACAACAAAGAGAATCCTGCTGAAAAATTCTTTATTCCGATTACAGCCGAGGGCAAATGGAAGGCCTCTGAAAAACAAACTGTGGTGACAAACCGCACCTACCTCACCGACGCCCGCTTCATCGCGTTGTTCCAAGGAGATCGAGCCACACTGGAACTTGCCGCCGCCGCGCTGCTCGATCCGGTCTGGGGCGTGTGGTTCGGTCGGAAAACCTGCATCCCGGCGGAGCCGCTCTCGCCGGTCGTCGCTGCCAGCTCGCGTGAAGCCCTTGCGGCCCTCTTGCAAAAGCTTGGCAACGAGCCTGCGGAAATCTCCACGCTCGAAGGCATGACCGAGTCGCCCGGCGAAGGCCGCTTTTACCAAGCGGACCAGCCCGTCGCCTTTGGTCAGCACCACGGAGCCATCCCGGTTGCGTATCATTCCCGCCCCATTCGCCGTCTCGCTCCCGGTGAAATGCCTTGAAGGAACGCCCGACCTCACCAGACCCGCTTCACCCCGTAGTCGTCGAAAATCTTATCTGATCCGATCACCGTGAAGTCACCCTGCAATGCCTGCGCGATGATCATGCGGTCGAATGGATCCCGATGATGGAACGGCAGATCTTCAATCAACCGGCAGTTCTTGGGTTCGATATTCAATCGGATGATTCCCTGATCTTCCAACTGCTCAGGCAAAGCAACATCCCAGTCATCGGGCAGCTCAAATTCATCGTAACCCTTGCCCGCCATTTTGATCCCG
>JAYWDF010000970.1:0-2913 GCA_043779985.1 Akkermansiaceae bacterium
TCGCCGATGGTTTCATAGTCCATGAAGAGGTTGACGATGTCGCCCTCACATTCATCGAGCCAGTGCGCGAATTTCTCCGAAGTCAACGGGTATTCGGCCCAGGCCGGGTCGGAAAAGCGGAAGCCCAGATCATCGGCCAAGCGGGTGTTGCGCAGCAGCGTTTTGATCCGCGCGGTGGTCGGCGCGCGGTAGAGGAAGTTGGGCGATTGGCCGTTGAGATTCCAGCCCACACCTTCGGCAATCACCCCGTCAAAGCCCATGGTCTCGGCCTTGGCGGCGATGGTGTCATTGTAGATGAGTTCCGTATTGCGGAAGACCCGGGGCCGGACGTGGAAGACATCTTCGAGCTTTTGCAGGTGGAGTTCCACCTGCCGGTCGAACTCTTTGTTGGAGTGGACGAAGGCAAGTGAGTGGTAATACGTTTCTGCCAATAGTTCGACGCCCCCGCTGGCGACAAGTTCTTGGAATGACTCCAGCACGTCCGGTCGGTGGCGCTCCATCTGCTCGATCACGGTGCCGCTGATAGAGAGAGCCATTCGGAAGCGGCCATCGCTTTCATCGATCAGGCGCTTGAACATGCGGTTGGCGGGAAGGTAGCATTTTTCCGCGACCTTGTTGAGAATCTCGGCATTCATCGCCTCATCCTCATAACCGGAATTCCCCACGGTTTTGAAAGAGTCGTGAGACAGCAAGCGATTCGGTTGGTGAACCTGGAAGTAGAGACAGATGTCGGGCATGGGCTTGAGATTCTTGATGGGTTACGGAAGCTGGAGAACGGAAAATTCACTCGATTCCATCACCTCAGCAGTTTCATTTCAAGATCATGCGTCATTTTTCAGCCGTAGTGAGGGTGTCCGGAGAAATCCCAGGCGGACCTGTATTTTCGTAATCGATTCATGATCAGTTTGTTGCTTTGTTTTTTGGCTTTGTCCCGAGGCAGTTGAAAGGCGATTCTGTCATGCCTGATCAAGCAATCGCCGGGCCAAGGTCGGACCGCGCTCGTCGTCAACCGCGTGCCAGCGGCGCGGCGGGCTGACATGCATCACGGGAAGCGTGACTTGGGGCTTGGAAGCAGCGGATCCCCGGGACAAGGTCGCGCCGTGAGCGACCCAACGTTCGGGAATTTAGACGAGCCCGGACCATTACGTCGCTAGGTAGGCGTGGCGAATTCACACCCATCGATCATTTTAGAATCCACGAAATCCAAACATGACATTTGACACGGAAAATCATCCCGCACCCATCGTGAACCGGGCGGACGCAGAGGCGCTTGTGCGCGAGGCCTCGCACTGGATCCAGCCGCTCCGCAGCGAGATCGGCCGCTACTTGATCGGCCAAAACGATCTGGTGGACCGCCTGCTCATCTCCCTGATGGTCAAAGGGCATATTTTGCTAGAGGGCGTGCCCGGCTTGGCAAAAACCCTGGCACTCAAGACCTTGGCCTCACTGGTGAATGCGAAATTCAACCGCATCCAATTCACGCCGGACATGCTGCCGGCGGACATTGTCGGAACGGAAATCTACGACCCGAGGGAGGCCCGTTTCCGGGTGAAACACGGCCCGGTCTTTGCGAACTTCATCCTGGCCGATGAAATCAACCGGGCGCCCGCCAAGGTGCAGAGCGCTTTGTTGGAAGCGATGCAGGAAAAGCAGGTCACCATCGGCGAGCAAACTTTCCCGCTCCCATCGCCGTTCTTCGTCCTCGCGACGCAAAATCCCTTGGAACAAGAGGGGACCTATCCGCTGCCCGAGGCTCAGCTTGACCGCTTCATGATGAAGGTGGTTATGGACTATCCGACGGAAGAGGAGGAGCTCCGGGTTCTCGACCTCGCAGGAACCACCGAGGATATGCCCGTGCCCGTGCCGATCGTCAGCCTCGATGCCATCCAACAGGCGCGGACCGTCGTGAACAGCCTTTACCTCGATGAAAAAGTAAAACGCTACATCGTCCGCCTCGTTCATGCCACACGCCGCCCTGACGAATACGGCGTCCACATTGCACCGCTCATCCGCGTAGGCGCTTCGCCGCGGGCCACCATCAACCTTGCCCTCGCCAGTCGCGCCCACGCCTTCTTGAATGGTCGGGCCTATGTCACGCCCCACGATGTGAAAAACGTCGCCATGGACGTGCTCCGCCACCGCGTCACTGTCACTTACGAGGCGGAAGCGGAAGGGCTGAACAGCGAGCAAATCGTCACGCGGATCCTCGATGAGTTGCCGGTGCCATGATCAAGCCGAAAGCCAGCACGCCTGTTAGCTTGGAGGACGAGGCCCGCGCCGCGGAGATTCTCGGCCGCGTCCGGCGGATGGAAGTCCGCACGAACCGCTTGGTGGATGATGCGCTCGCAGGGCGTTACGCCAGTGTGTTCAAGGGCCGTGGCATGGACTTCGACCGGGTGAGAAACTACGTCCCGGGCGACGATGTGCGCACCATCGACTGGAACGTCACGGCGCGCACGGGCGAGGCGCACGTGAAGCTATTCACCGAAGAGCGCGAGCTGACGATTTTGTTAATGATCGACGTCAGCGCGTCATCGGATTTCGGTTCCGTGGTGGATTCCAAACGCGAGCTAGCCGCCGAAGCTGCGGGTGTGCTTGCCGCCTCGGCGATCCGGAATCGGGATAAAGTTGGACTGATTTTGTTCAGCGATACCGTGGAGTTATATATTCCGCCGGGCAAGGGTCGCACGCACATCATGCGCTTGATTCGTGAAACATTGTATTTTCAACCGGAACAACGCGGGACGGATATTGCGAAGGCCTTGGACTTCGCCAATCAGGTGATTCATCGCAAATCCGTTATCTTCCTGGTCTCGGATTTCTGTCTGGGAGCCCCCTTCCAAGAGCGCTTGGCGAAACTGCGCAACAAGTTGCAGGTGACCAATCGCCGTCACGATGTCATCGCCGTATCCG
>JAYWDF010000971.1:0-2909 GCA_043779985.1 Akkermansiaceae bacterium
CCGGAGGCTGTTCTTGCTCTTTTCTTTTACCTCGCAGCCGCACCGCCATGCGGCGGATGAGTGGGCGGCCCGGGCCGGAGCCGCCCTACCTGCCGACCGGTAGGGCCGGGCGGCCTCGCCCCGCCCGCTTCCCCTTCTCCCGCCTGAGGCTGTTCTTGCTCTTTTCTTTTACCTCGCAGCCGCACCGCCATGCGGCGGATGAGTGGGCGGCCCGGGCCGGAGCCGCCCTACCATTTTCGACATGGACAACATCGGTCGCAAACATCTTCCTCACGATGGCGGGCCGGTAAATCCGACCAACGCCGAAGTTGAAGTCTATTTCATCACGATCTGTTGCACTCCACGCACCACCAACCAACTCGCAACTTCCAAGGTCTGGCAAGCCATTGAGGAAACCCTTGCGATCCGCGAAGCCAATGGAGACATCAGCTGCCATCTGGCCTTGGCGATGCCGGATCACCTTCATGGTTTGTTCCGGTTCCCAAGTCCCATGCCGATGACAAAGGTGATTTCCGCGTTCAAAGGCTGGTTGGCAAAGCAATGCGGGATTCAATGGCAACGAGATTTCTTTGATCATCGACTGCGGAACGTGGACTCTGCCGCGGAAAAGACAAAATATATTAAGATGAATCCGGTGAGAGCGGGACTGGTTACTCATCCCGAGGATTGGCCCTACCAAAGGTAGGGCCGGGCGGCCTCGCCCCGCCCGCTTCCCCTTCTCCCGCCGGAGGCTGTTCTTGCTCTTTTCATTCGCTCCACCATGGAAACGGTTTACATCGAAACTACGATCCTGAGTTATTTGGTCTCCCGGCCAAGCCGGGACATCATCGTAGCAGCCCGTCAAGAACTCACCCGGGAATGGTGGGATCATTCACGGCCAGGTTTCGACTGCGTCCTTTCTCAAATCGTTCTCGATGAAATCGCAGCCGGGGACCCGGCGCACGCGGCGAAACGTTTGGATCAAGCCAGCTCTCTCGGCGCGCTCGCGGTGAACGGACCATGCCTAGAACTTGCCAAACTGTATCTTGACCGCGGCTATGTTCCGAAAAGCGAAATTCGCGATGCCCTGCACATTGCAGTGGCGGTCATCTGGAAAGTGGATTATCTGCTGACTTGGAATTGCAAACACATCGCCAATGCCCATGCTCTCCGTCAGCTCCGTAAGTTCAGTGAAAACCAAGGCCATGAATTCCCACAAGTCTGCACCCCTGAAGAACTCTGAGAACCGGACCCTTTTCGAGGATCCGATCGTGAAAGAGGTTCGCGACACCCGTCACAAACTGGCATCACAACTGGGTAATGATCTTCAGCAAATCGCGCAGGATCTAATCTTACGCCAAAAACAGCTGGGAACTCGTCTGCGTGCTTTCTAAATCCGCCCTACCCTGCTCCCGCCGGACTCGTCCCGGCATCGCTTCGCGGAGTCGGAGGCTTCTCTTCCTCTTCTCCTTCACCCCGCTGCCGCACCGCCATCCGGCGGGGAAGTGGGTCCGGCGAGCCGCCGGCCCCTACCATTTCGTCCGGTAGGGCGGATTCGGCCCAAAACTGCCGCAGGCTTGTAGGCAGTTTGGACAGGAGCGATTCGCGACGTGCCCGCAGGGCGAAAAGCCGCCCTACCCTTCTTCCGCCTCTTCTCTTGCGCCAACCATTCGAACCACCAACCGGTGGAGCCGAACCAGTTACCTCAAGTTCAGTGCGAATTGTTCTCGATACGTGCATTCTTGTCGCTGCAGCTCGCTCGAAAAAGGGGGCAAGCCATGCGCTTTTGCGCAAGCTTCCCAACCCGGGCTTTGAAATCTGCCTCTCTGTCTCACTTTACAGCGAATGGCAGGCGGTCATGAGTCGGCCCGAAAATCTCTCCCCAGGGCAGGATATCAATGCCTCCCGTGGGTTTTTGCAATATCTGGCAAGTATTGCGCATCTTCAGGAAATCCACTTCCTCTGGAGGCCTTTTCTACCCGATCCAGAAGACGATATGGTTCTTGAACTGGCTTTTGCGGCAGGTTGCCAATACATCGTAACCTACAATCGTCGGGATTTTCGAGGTTGCGAAGCCCTCGGTGTTGCCCTAATCTCTCCTTCAGACTTCCTGAAACAATTCCCATGAGCACACTGACCCTGAAAATTCCAGAAGGCATCCTGAGCGCCATTCGACAATCGGCCGCAGAAGCCGGTGTTTCGGTGGACCAGTTTGTTTCAAGTGCCGCTGGAGAAAAGCTCGCCTCATGGCGCAGCTTGGATTGGCTGCGGGCAGAGGCTGCTCAAGGAACCAGAGCCGACTTCGAAAAGTTCCTCGGAGCAGTGCCCGAGCAAGCACCGCTCCCCGGTGATGAAATACCACGTTAGGCCTCGCCCCGACCCACTTCACCTTCTTCCGCCGGAGGCTGTTCTTGCTCTTTTCTTTTACCTCGCAGCCGCACCGCCATACGGCGGATGAGTGGGCGGCCCGGGCCGGAGCCGCCCTACCTGCCGACCGATAGCCCACTTGTCCCGTCAAAAAAATTGAAGCTTCCCTAAAATCAAGCTATTGTCCTTTTATGCGCCCAGTCCGAGCAACTCTTCTGCCATCGTCAGACGGCAGCCTCCATCTGCCCTTACCCCCCGAACTTCTCGGAGCAGGCAAACTCAGGGTGGTGGCTTGGCTTGAACCTGAAGCAGAAAAGCCTGCCAAACCAGGTGCCGGCGACTGGGCGCTCCAAGCACGCGGTATCGTAAAACTTTTGCCCGGTGAATCCCCTGACGATGCCCGCATCGAGTCACTTCAACCTAAATTCGGGAGCCTGTGACTCGTTGCCATGCACCTCTTTCTGGATACCAATATCCTACTCGATATCATTGAAGCCCGCCCGGAATTTGTCGAAAACAGCAGCAGAGTTCTTTCTCTCGCTGAGGAAACAGGTGCCAGGATC
>JAYWDF010000972.1:0-2907 GCA_043779985.1 Akkermansiaceae bacterium
CGCGGAGATCCTGCCCGCAACCATCGGAGCGGATTCGCCCGAAGGCGTCGTCTGCAAGGCGGCGATCCACTGGGTGGACGTCGCCACGGGAGTCGATGCCGAGGTGCGCATTTACGACCGCCTTTTCACGGAGGAAGATCCCGATGGCGCGGAAGGTGGCTTCCTCAGCGTGATCAATCCGGATTCGCTGAAAATCCTCGCCGCCAAGATCGAGCCCGCGCTTGCCGCTGCGGACCCCGGCTTTTCCTGCCAGTTCGACCGCACCGGTTACTTCATCGCCGATGCCATGGATCACCAGCCCGGGGTGAAACCCGTCTTCAACCGAACGGTCGCGCTTAGGGATTCCTGGGTGAAGAAGGGTGGCAGATAGGTGCGGACGCGGCTCAGGTGATGGCACCTACGAACTGAAGCCATTAGCCGGTGCCGCGGCGCTCGGTATGTTTCGTAACTACCGTTGCCGCGGGGCGAGCAGGCCGTATTTCGGGCTGAACAGGTAGGCAGCGATGAACAGGAGGCCGAGCACGATCACGATCGCCGGGCCGGGGGCGATCCCGAATTTTCCAGAAAGCAGGACTGCCGCGACTGAGCCGACTCCGCCGATCAGGCCGCCCCCCCAGAATAGGGCCGAAGTGCGGTCGGTGAGGAGGGATACCGTCGCCGCCGGAGTGACTAACAGTCCGACGGAGAGCACACAGCCCACGGCTTGCAGGGAAGACACCAGCGCCAGCACAAGCAGGGTGAAAATCAGGTACTGGATGAAACGAACCGGCACGCCTTGTGCTGCAGCCACGTTCGACTCGAACAAGGTGAGTAGAATCGGCCGCATCAGCAGATTGGTGATGAGCAGGGTGAACGCGCCGATGCCGAAGGCGATCCAGATGTCGGCATTTCCCACGGCGATGATGTCGCCAAACAGCCAGTGCTCGAGCTCCTGGCGGGTGTCGAGCTTGGGCAGCAGGGCAATTCCGGCGGCGAACGCGGCGGTGTAGAGCACGGCTAGGGCGGTGCCTTGTTCTACCCGTTTTCCGCGTGCGACGACGACCGAGCCGAGCCCGACTAACAATGCTCCGAACATCGCGCCGAGGAAAGCATTCCACTGGCTCAAAGCGCCCGTTAGGAAAATCCCCAGGGCGATGCCGGGCAGCATGGTGTGTGACAGCGCGGAAACGGAGAGTGCGTCGCGGCGCAGGACGACGAAGCCGCTGAAGAAGCCGTTGGCGAACCCGATGAAGCCGGCCGTGGCGAGGGCCCGTTGATAGAACGGATTGGTGAGAAGTTCCAGGATCATGGGTCAGGCGCGGGTGGCGGGCTCGTGGAAGGTGTGGGCGATGAGCTCGGGCGTCAGAATTTCCGTGACCGGGCCGAATGCCAGAGCCCGGGTGGAGAGCACCAGCGCTTCATCGAAGAGGTGGGGCACGGTGTTGAGATCGTGGTGCGAGGCGATGACCAGGCGCCCTTCGTGGGCGAGCTTCGCCAACAAGTTTCCCAGCAGTTGGGAGGCGTTCCGGTCCAGTCCGGTGAAGGGTTCGTCCAGCAGGAGGACGTGGGCTTCCTGAGCGAGCGCGCGGGCGAGGAAGGCGCGCTGCTGCTGCCCGCCGGAAAGCTCGCGGATCTGGCGGTCTTGTAAATTCATCAAGGCGAGTGACTCCAGGGCGCGGTCCACCGCGGCGGTGTCCTCGGGGGAAAACTTGCGCCACCAGCCGGTCTGGGGGTAGCGGCCCATTTCCACCAGCCCGCGCACGGTGATGGGGAATGACCAATCCACTTCCTCGCGCTGCGGCAGGTAGGCGAACTCGCGCGACCATTTCTTCACCGCTGTGCCCCGCCAGCGGATCGTGCCACGATCTTTGGGAACCAGGCCGGCGATTGCCTTGAGCAAGGTGCTCTTGCCTGCGCCGTTAGGGCCGATGAGCGCCACCCGGTTTCCACATGATGTGGCGAGCGAGACATTGTCCAAGGCAAGGACCCGGCGATAGCAAACGGATAGATTCTCGATGACCAGCTCGTGATGATGGCCGTGGTGGGCGCAGCAGTCGTGATGGGTATCGGTCATTTTGGTTGGGAAACCGGGAGCTCCAAGAAGTCGTCAATGTCGCCAGCGGCATCGAACACATGGGTGTAGGTGTCTTGACCGGGGACTTCCAAAGTGAGCTTCGCAAAGCGTTGCTCGCCCGGGCCTGACGGAAGTTTCCAACGGATGAGGAGCGCGAGATGCGGGTTCGCCGGATCGAGCTCCAGAGATCCTGAAATCGCGGATTCGGTCGGTTCCAGGTGGAGGAGGTGGCCGGTATCAATCTCCACGGCGGCCGCTGGAGCGGACAGGAGCAGGCGGAATGGCACCCGATTCTGCTCGCTGACGGCGGGGGTGGTTGAAGTAGGGGCCACGGGTGCTCGTGGAGAAACCCGTGCCGAGGTCACGCGCTGCAAGCCGAGACCCGTCGCGGCGAGGCCTAGGGCGAGAAGGAGGAATCGGATGAGAGGCGAGCCGCGCATGGAGGAAGTTTGGTCGCCTTTCGTCAATTTGCAAGAAACTTGCAGATGCCGCCGATTGTCGATTGTCCTAAACGTGGCCGTCGGATCTGAAATGGGAGATTTACGTTTTTTTTTGCCGTTTCCGGGATTCCGGAGTTTATCGTGAGTCATGCGGCTTCGCCATTTACTGTTGATTCTAGGTTTCGCGGTCGTGGCGTTGCTGGGGTATTGGCTGGCGGGAACCGCCGCGCCACGGCGTGTGGTGCGAGCGAGCGATCCCAAACCGCAGCCGGTGCTGCGACAGATGATCGATGAGCCTGCGCCCAAGTTTCGCAAAGAAGACCGGCGGCCGGTTTCCCACCGGGATGACGAAGCGGTGAAATCGGGCGCATTGCTCGGCCAGCGGGTTTTGGTTTTTAAGAATCAGGCGGCCTT
>JAYWDF010000973.1:0-2906 GCA_043779985.1 Akkermansiaceae bacterium
TAGTCCCACTCGGGGCATTTTTTCAATGCGGCGGTGAGATCATCATCTTCGAGAAGTTCGGACATGTTTTTAATCGGGGAAACGTTCGGCCAAAGATTGCTGCGTCCGATTCACCATTGGCAAGCCCGTTTGTAATCTTCTTTCAAATCCAGCTCCAGAATCTTGCATCCCCTCCTGATTTGTCGTAGCTTCCGCATCATGAAAAAAATCGTCACCACACTCTTGGCTGGGCTGGTTATTTGCTCCTGTGCCCCTTCGACCCCGCAAACGCGCATCGAGAGAAACCCGGACAAATTCGCAGCACTCGGGAAAAAAGAAAAAGGTCTCGTGCAGCAGGGCTTGATCACACGGGGCATGACTCCGGATGGCGTGATGTTCGCTTGGGGGCTACCCGCTCAGCGATTTGAAGGATCCAGGGACTCGAAAATGATGGAGCGATGGGACTACACCGCCACTCGCCCGGTCTACTCCACGAATTTCTTTGGCAGCTACGGATACGGCTACGGCGGGCGCAGGCCCTATGGACACCGCAGCTATTCGGGGCTTGGATTCGGCATGGGGCCTGAGGTCGCCTATGTCCCTTATCACGTGGCATCGGTTTGGTTCATCAATCACCGCGTGGATTCCTGGGAGCGCGCCCGTTGATCAATTCACAGACACGTTTTCTTGCATTTTCCACCGAATCACGAATTCTGCCGCTAATTCAAAACACCATGAATTTCAAATCAATCGTCACCATTGTCGCCGCGGTTTCTTCCGCCGCCTTTTTCTCCTCGTGCGCGGGCCTCTCATCCGGCGGAGCTGGCCTGAGTGCCTATCATGCCTACGACCGTCCCACCAAGCTCCCCAAAAATCCTAACAACGTCCGGGTCAAGGTCTCCATCAGCAAGCAGCGCGCATACGTCATGGAAGGATCCGAGATCTTGCTCGCCATGCCCGTTTCCGTCGGTGCACCTGCCAGCAAGACCCCGACTGGCAGCTTCACGATTTACAACAAGGTGGAGAAAAAGCGGGCAAACACCCACGGCTATGCCTACAGCGGAAACAACGTCAAAAAGACCATGCTTAGCAGCAAGCCTGCCGGTTGGTCATTCAAGGGCACACCGATGCCGTTCTGGTGCGAGTTCAAGGCGGATTACGGCTTCCACACCGGTTGGCTCAAGCACCAGCCCTGCACCCACGGCTGTATCCGTATGCACGAGAACCTTTCCCCGAAATTCTATCGCCTCGTCAAGGTCGGCACCCCGGTAAACATCTCTTACTCGCAACCCGAGGATGCCACCGTTGGCAACATTCCACTTCCTCCGGATGCCGGACCACTTCCTGACTACGCCGGCACCATGTACACTACAGACGGATATTTCTCCCAGCATAAGGCTCCGAAATACGACTGATCCGGTCAGGCTAGAATTGTTAAAGCCCCCTTTAAAGGCCTCGCGAATGAGCGAGGCCTTTTTTCGTTCAGCCGAGAATCAAACGAATCGCCAACGCGAGCAACACCATGCCAAACACCCCGTCGATCCAGCGTTCTGCCTGCACATAGCGCTGCCGCAGCGGCTTCCATTGTAAGACCCACGCCCACCACGACCACAACAGGAAACCCTGCCCCACGACGATTCCCCAAATCGCGACCGGCCACCACTCAGGCCGCGGCCCCCTCAGAAATGGAGCGCTCGCCGCAGCGAGAAAAATCGCAGCCTTTGGATTGAGCAAATTACAAAAAAGCCCGCGGAGAAACGGCCTCCGCCCAAGTGACTCAGCTGAAGTCGCCGCCGTTGTTCCCCCGCGCCAGCCGAGGAACAGCGCTTTCAGGATTCGATTCGCCAACCAAAGCAAATACGCTGCGGCAGCCCACCGCAGCACCTCGCGAAAAACGGATCTGTTTTCGAGAAGCACAGCCACCCCGGTCAAGGCAACCGTCGCGTGCACCGTCAACCCGCACGCGATTCCCAGCGCCATCTCCACTCCCTTACGCGCGCCGCTTTTCAGCGCCGTCCGCGTCAATAACATCATGTCCGGCCCCGGACTGAATTGTCCCAAGGCCATCACTCCTGCAAACGCGAGTAATTCCGCAGTTCCACTCATTCTCCCCGCTCCATCTTCACCGCCACCACGTAGGCCAATACCGCCTTTTCATCCGACGTTTCAAGTCCGGCGTGCTTGATCATTTTCGGAACGGCCTCCTCCCACTCGTCCACGTCCAGGTTCTGTGGCAGCTTGTACTGATGGCACTCGCCGCACTTGAGCATGTAGACTTCGTGGCCTCGCTGGATCTGGCTGAGGGGCTTCCCGCTCTTTTTTGCCATCGCGGCACTTGGATTCGGAACCTCTTTGATTCCTCCCTCCGCTGGCTCGCCGCCTGCTTGCAGGTCGCCCCGATTGGGGGCCGAACCCGTGCCTGCACAAGAAATCATGCCATAAACGCACCCCAGCAGTACCATTCCCACCCAACCGATTCTCATTCCTTGACGCTACACGGAAGTCCCCCACCCCTCAACCTTCGAAATCAACAGTCACTCTTCCAGTGATCGATTTTGACAATTCTCCCGCCATCCATAACCTCCGCCTCTCTCCCGGCAACGACTGCCATCTGCCGTCCAATTTTCCCAACGATCCGCTCATGATCCGACTGCGCACCTTCACCACCGGCATGGAAGGCAATTTTTACTCCCTCTCCATCCATGCCCAATCCGCTCAGACTCGCTGCTTCCATCCGGACCTTCTTGGAACCGCCCGCCAGGCACTGAGTGCCGCTTGATTCTCACTTCAATTCTTATCTATCGATTAAAAACATGAACCTGTATCTGGACTACTTGGCTGAAATTGAGGAACGCAAAACTGTAGGCTTGCATCCCAAACCCATCGATAGCGGCGAACTGTCGGCGGAGATTATCGCTCAAATCAAA
>JAYWDF010000974.1:0-2895 GCA_043779985.1 Akkermansiaceae bacterium
CTGCCGAAAACCGTCACTGCCCCCAACGGTCTCACCACCACCTTCGACTACCACACAGCCGTTGCGGATCTCCGCTTGAAGGAAATCAAACACCAGCTCACCGGCCCCACGCCGCTTTCCTCCCACGCCTACATCTACAGCCCTTCGGGAAACATCAAGAACTGGTCACAAACCACCGGCACCACCCCCGCCAAATCCTGGGGCATCGCCTACGACCGCGCCGACCAGCTTGAGGCCGCCACCCTCACGAACACCTCCGCCGCCGTGGTGGAGCAACACGCCTTTCGCTACGACAAGATCGGCAACCGCACCAGCCGCCAGAACGGCCCGCAGATCACTCAAACCACGCACAACAACCGCAACCAGATCGTCTCCGAACAACCCGGCGGCTGGATGCGCGTGCGCGGCACCACCAACGAACCCGCCACCGTCCGCGTCCGCTCCAATGCCAACCCCTTCACCGCCGCCACCACCGATGGCGGGAACGTATTCTCCGGCTGGGTGACGACCACCCCCGGAGCCAACAGCGTCACCATCGAGGCCACGGACACCAGTCCCAACGCTAATCCGCGCACCAACCCATACACGATCAACGTCACCGGCACCTCCCGCAGCCCCAGCTACGACCTCAACGGCAACACCACCGCCAACGGCACCGGCCAGATCTACGATTGGGACGCCGAGAACCGCTTGGTCAAGATCACCTACGCCGACAACAGCGTTACTGAGTTCACCTACGACGGCCTCTCCCGCCGCGTCCGAATCACCGAGATAACTGCCGCCAGCGCCGTCCTCTCCGACAAACGCTACCTCTGGGCCGGAGGCAGCCAACCCGCCGAAGAACGCGACGCCGCAGGTACTACCGTCCTCAAGCAATACCACGCACAAGGCGTCTTCGCCCCCGCCGCAGCCGCACCGCTCCACAAACTGTTCTACACGAAAGACCACCTCGGCAGCGTCCGGGAACTCGTCGATGCCAGCGGCACCCTGCAAACCCGCTACGACTACGATATGTGGGGCAAACGGGGGAAAGTTCCCATCGCATACGACGCGCAGAGCCAGCCGATCTACGGCACCACCGAGTCCGACATTGGCTACACCGGCCACCATCACAACGCGAAATCGGGACTCATCCTTACTTGGTTCCGGGCGTATGATTGCAACTCGGGCACTTGGCTATCTGCCGATCCGATCGGGGAAGCGGGGGGCATCAATCTCTACGGATACGTCGGAAATGATCCGATAAATGGATGGGATCCACTGGGCTTATGGCAGTTCACAATTTTTGGGGGTGATGTTCTCGGGGGCTACTTGAGTTTCGGGTATAGCCCCAGTACTGGGCAGTGGAATATTGGAGTTCGAGGTGGAATTGGTGGTGGAGGAGCATGGAGTCTCGATCCTAGTGACTCCGGGTGCCGCCATTCTGGACTCGGCGCGGCTGCAGGTTTAGAGGTCGCAATGGGTGCAGGCGTTTTAGGTGCCGGTGCAGGTATTGGGACCGACAGCAGGCAAGGTGACTATGCTTACGCCGGAGGAAGACTCTGGCGGCTCGGCAAACAAGTGAACTTTAGCAATGAGAATCCTTGGTATGCTCCAAACTGGAAACAATCGGAAAGCTCTGGTTTTACAAATTTTGGAGATGCTGGTTTTCTGGGTGCTGGAATTAGCTATGCAAGTAAAGGCTCGTGTCCGTAAAGGATTGGAATTTATGTAATATATGAGATTCAGGATTTCTTGGTTTCGGGAACCGAAAAAAGTTGAGCTCGGCGATATTGTGTTAGGTTCTATAGTTTTTTCTCTTTTCGTAATTTTCGCTCCCGAAAGTTACTTTATGAAAATAAATATTGGAGCTGGATCTTACGCGATATTTATTGGCGTGAGTATCGTTATAGGAATAGTATCCGCTTATCGTGTGCAGAATAGATCTTCAAATGGCCCAGATGTATTTTTTATTCGGGCTTGGTGGGCACTAAGTAGTGGAATTGTAGCTTTGCCAATTTGCTTCTTCGTTCGGAGGGAGGCAATACCATTCGCATCAATCATGTTAATTATAGGTGCGGGAGAGATTCTAGGTAATTATACGTATCGGAGGTTATTCGGAAAAAATTGAAAAAGTCGAAAGGGTCAGTAGTATCAGAGTGAAACAAGGTGTTTTTTTGATTTTTTCTCAAGGCTGGTGAACGGGGTCAGTCCTAGATTCTTTAAATCAAGTCGTAAAATCTAGGACTGACCCACTGGACTGGAATTCCTGCGGAGCCCTGCAGGACCTTCACGATGGCGAGGGCAACCACACCCACTGGGACTACGACATCGGCGGCCGCCTCCTGCGCAAGACCTACGCCGACGGCAGACAGGACAACCACACTTACGACCTAGCCGGACGCCTCGACACCCTCACCGACGCCAAGGCTCAGGTCAAAACCCACACCTACTACAAAGACGGCCAACTCGCCGGGATCACTTACACAAACTCCCAGAAACCCACCGCCAATGTCGGCTTTACTTACGATCCCATTTACGGTCGTCTCAGCCAGATGACCGACGGCACAGGCACCACCGGCTACACCTACCATCCCGTGGACGGGGCTACGTTTGGCGCAGGAAATCTCCACACCATCGACGGCCCGCTCGCGAGCGACACCATCGCCCACACCTACGACGCCCTCGGCCGCCCAAGACCCGTTCGATCAACGGCACCGCCAACACCACCACGGTGGACACCTACGACGCCCTCGGCCGCGTCACCCAACTCACCAATCCCCTCGGCACTTTCACCCACACCTATGATCCGGTGAACCTCCTGCCGAAAACCGTCACTGCCCCCAACGGTCTCACCACCACCTTCGACTACCACACAGCCGTTGCGGATCTCCGCTTGAAGGAAATCAAACACCA
>JAYWDF010000975.1:0-2892 GCA_043779985.1 Akkermansiaceae bacterium
GCCAAACGCAGCGTTCTAAAGACTGCCAGGCCAGGCAGCATCAGCCACTCGAACCCGAGCGAACTGAAATCCATCCGAAGACAGAATCCTCCGATCCAATGGTATTTCCCCGCATCCAACCAGTGGAGCATCCTGGGAATCCGGTAACAAAAGGCATCATAGTTGGTGGGGGGGTGGATGAGCCCGCCAATGAACACCAGGGCGAGGCATGTCAGATAGAGAATCGCGAAGGGACTTCTGAAACGTCTCCAGTTGAAAAGCTTAGGCCTTCTTGGTGAACTCCACAGATTCCAAAGCGGCCAGACGAATAGGGGCGCTCCAAGAATGAACGCGACGATGTAGCCGGTTCGATTGAGTGCCCCGAAAAACGAAAGCACTTGGCCGGTGATCACGCACCAGGTGGAGAAGATGATCCAAAAGGCGGTGAGCGCCAATGTGACACTCGGCTCCCTAGGACTTGTCTTTGTGACAGGGGGAGTCATTGCTTAACAAGCGGCAGGTGTTAGAGTGTTGATTTTTGGCAGGCCGAAAGGCTGGTTAGTGCCGAAACATGCTGTACTTCACGATGCACCAAATCGCCCTGACACCATCCCGCCAGCCGATCTTCTTACCTTCTTCATAAGTGCGGCCGTAATAGGAGATGGAGACCTCATAGATCGGCACCTTCAGCTTGGCGACCTTGGCGGTGATTTCCGGCTCAAAGCCAAAGCGGTTCTCTTGAATGGTGATTTGTTCCAGAACCTCCCGCCGGAAGACCTTGTAGCAGGTTTCCATGTCGGTGAGATTGATATTGGTGAACATGTTTGAAAGCAGCGTGAGGAATTGGTTGCCGACAGCATGCCAGAAGTAGAGCACCCGGTGCATTCCCGAACCCAGATAGCGCGAACCGAAAACCACATCTGCCCGGCCTGAGATAATCGGCATGAGTAGCTTCGGGTATTCATCCGGATCATACTCAAGATCGGCGTCCTGGATGATGACGATGTCAGATTGGACATGCTGGAACCCGGTGCGCAGGGCCGCGCCTTTTCCTTGGTTGACCTCGTGAGTGAAGATCCGGATGCGGTCGTCGGTCTTGGCGAGTTCCTGCATGGTCTGCCAGGTGCCGTCCTTGGAGCAATCATTGACGATGACCAGTTCCCTGACTTCGGGCCGGGCCAGAACTCTGCCAACAATGATGTGCAGGGTCTTTTCCTCGTTATAGACGGGGATGACGACACCGAGGCAACGGGGTGGAATTTCGACGGGATTCATGGGAGGTGGATGCTGAAAGCGGGCGACTTCATTGCGTGGAGCATTTTCCCGCAGGATTGGAGGAAGTAGGATGAGGGGCGTGGAACTTTAGGATGCCCCACTTGGACTTATCAGCTTTCGGACAGTCATTGAGAGCTGTGGCTTTTCCTGAAACTGCTGGTGCAGGCTTTGGCTTTCGCGGTTTTCGGGTTGGGACGGCTTGGAACGCGAGTTGTTCCGGTAGGTGCGGCGGCGTTCCGAGTCGGGCAAGGGGCTGTTCCGAAGGGAGGGCGAGTCTGTTCCGGAGGGGGACGGATCTGTTCCGAAGGATGGCGAGGCTGTTCCGAAGGGGGGCGACGCTGTTCCGGAGGGTGGTGAGGTTGTTCCGAAGGGGAGCGAGGCTGTTCCGAAGGGGAGCGAGGCTGTTCCGAAGGGGGATACTTCTCAAGTGCTCCGTTTTTTGGAAAAGCAAGAGCTTGGAGGCGCGTGGTGCAAATCCTTCATCCGCGGCTGTCGGTGGCTCCAGGTTGTCGGATGGAGAGCGGCGATTTTCGGACAAGTTTTACAAGCTAACAAAAAGTATTTGACTTCTATTAGATTTTCGTTAGTATTGCCCCCGTAGCGTATGGATGCGCTGCCGGACGGAAGCAAATAACAGAAGGTCGAGGTTAGATTGCCCCGTTTAGAAATCTGTAAGAAGTAATTATATCATGCCTAGAATATCGACAACGATGGTGGAACGGATTCAGACATTTCTCGCCGCATGGCGGGAACTGGCTCCGGATGCCACCTTTGGCGGGATGACGTTGGCGGGGTTTGAGGTGGCGGTTTCCGCACCCTTGACCTTGCGCGACAACATCGTGGCCTTGGAGAAGCAGTTGGAAGGCAAGAAGACTGAAAAGTCGGATGCCGATCTGACGGCGAACGAGCTGCTGGATCTGGTGGTGAACTCCGTGAGGGGAACCCCGGGATTCGGTGGCGACAGCGCACTGTATCGGGCTTTCGGATACGTCCGGAAGAGCGAGCGGAAAAGTGGCCTGACCCGTAAACCGGTGAAGGCACCCGTGAATGCGAACGCTGCTTGATCTGACCGTCTAAAGTGGATCAAGCAACGCCGCATCGCGGTGGGTAACGGGGTCGTCGGTTCCGCAAGGAGCCGGCGGCCTTTCGTTGAAATCGAAGCGGAAAACGGGAAGTCTGAAAAGCGGAAAAGCCGAAAGGGGAAGAGTTTACCGCGAAGGCGCGGAGGTCGCGAAGGGACGCAAAGCCGGGACGGCGGAAGAGAGATTTTGGATTCTACAGGGGCGAGATCTACCAGCGAGGGTGCGCAGGGGTGTAAATTTATCCCCAACATTCAACATTCAAAATCAGCCATTCAAAATTTCAACTCTCCGCCCATCGGGCGTCTCCGACCGGTGAGGCGAAGTGGGCGTGGCGTGGCCGCCCGGCCCTACCGGGCAAGCAGGGTGTCACCATACTGCCTGATGCGTTTGCAGGTCGCCAACAGGCGGGGAAGTTCGTCACGGCAATAGGCCAGAATCTCGGGAAGACGGTCTCCTGCGTAGTCATGAGAAATTCGGTTGCGGGTGTCCTTGAGTTCGCGCAACCAGTCCACCGAGTCGATCACGCCGCGCTTTTCGGCACGGTTTGCGACATCGA
>JAYWDF010000976.1:0-2889 GCA_043779985.1 Akkermansiaceae bacterium
AGGACCTGGGAAGATAGCCGAGTTTTGGATTGGCGGGGTCCGGGTCTGGATGGATAGAGTCAAAGGCGAAGGAGGGACGCATCCACTCTCTGATTCTCCCGATGGCCAAATCCCCCATAGCTAACAAATCCTCATCCTCCGGCCCGATGGCGGGCGGTTGTCTCTCGCTCTTTGGCCTGCCATTTCTCGCGGCGGGGCTTTTCATGGCCTACCTGTATTTCTCCGGTTTGGCGGAGTGGTGGCTCGCCCGTAGCTGGGAGGAAGTGCCGTGCCGGATCGAATCGGTGGAAATGAAGCGGGGCGACGAGTCCTCCAAGGTGATTGCGAGCTACCGCTATCGTTACCAAGGGCGCGAGTATCCGGGCGACCGGGTGTCGTTTTACAGCGGCTCGGATAATGTTGGCAGCTTTCAGCACGACGCCTTCCGGGAATTGTCGGCTCACCGGAGCAAGGATCACCGGGAATTCCGTTGTTTTGTGAACCCGGCGCAGCCGGAAAAGTCCGTGCTCTATCGGACGTTGCGCTGGCAAATGCAGGTGTTTTTGGCGGCTTTCGCGCTCACCTTTCCGGCGGTCGGTGCCGGTTTGGTGGTCGGTGGCTTGTTCGCGGCAAGGAGCATGAAGAGGGAAGCGCAGCTGCGTGAGAACTTTCCGGCCGAGCCGTGGAAATGGAAATCCGCTTGGGCGGAGAGCACGATTCCGGAGGCCGCCGGATTTTGGAAACCTGCGGTGCTCGGGCTGTTTGCCTACGTGGTGTGGGCGGGATTGGTCATTCTGCCGCTGCTCGGCGCGATGGCGTCGGGCCATTTGTTTGACGAGCGGTTCGCTTGGACCGCGCTTATTCTGCCGGCTTTGTGGTGCATTCCCGCATGGATGACGCTCAAGCGGATCCGCCATTGGTTAGCAGTCGGCGAGACCCGGCTGGATCTGTCCACGCGGCCGGTGAATCCGGGCGGCCCGCTTCACGGGTATCTTCTGCTGGCCCGGCCCTTGCCCGCGCGCACGGCGGTGGAATACACTCTCGTTTGCGAAAAACTCACCACCCGGAAGACTTCGGACGGAAACGCAACGACGCGGGAAAAAGTCTGGAGTCATTCGGAGTCCGTCTCCTCGGACCGGCTCTTGCGTGACCTCGCCGGATGTCGCCTGCCGGTGCAGTTCACGCTCCCTTCCGATGCGCCGGAGAGTTCCGAGGATTCGACTTTAGGGACGAAACATGTCTGGATGCTGGGGTGTCGCGTGCCCGGCACGGCGATCCGCTCCCACTTTGAGATCCCGGTGTTCCAAACCGGGGCAGTGGAAAAATCCACCGCGCCGCTGATGGTGGAGTCGGCGCGTGGCGACTTGGGCCAGCTGCTGGCGAGCACGAAAATCCAAGTGACCTTCGACGCCGCCGGGTACCCGCGGTCGATCATTTGTCCTCCGGGACGGTATTTGGCGGTGATTTCGTTTTTTATCATTTTCAATACCATCTGGACCGGCGTTTCGGCGCTGCTGATCTTGAAGCATGCGCCCTTGCCGTTCGCCGGCGGTTTTTCTGCGGTCGCGGCGGTAATGTGGCTCAGCGTGATCTGGATGGCCATGCACCGTCGGACGGTCATCTTGTCCGGCACCGGGCTTGAAATCCAACACCGCCTCGGCCCGGTCCGCTGGGGCGCGACGTATCCGAAGGGGCAAATCTTCTCCATCAACCACGACACGAACATGAGCTCGGGAAATCGCAGTTACTATCGGGTCCGGCTGGTCAGCGCCGCTGGGAAAAAGCAGACGCTGGTGGACGGTATCGACGGCGAATCCACGGCCGCCGCCTTGGCGGAACGGCTGGAGGACTGGCGCAAACCATTAGATTGATCCCCGCATTTAAACTGCTAGGAATTGAGGGTGACCAATCAACAACCCGCCGTGGACAAGGGCGCCGGTAGCCGGTGGACCCCGTTTCTCTGGATCATTCTGGCCAGCGCGCTGGCGCACTTGTGGTGTCTGGGGTCCCAGTTCTTCCTCGATGATTATTCCCAGATCCGGGACAACGACGTCGTGTTAAGCGGCCATTTTCTCGAAGCGCGGTTTTCGGCGTGGGCGTATTTGGGCTATGCAATTCAATACCGACTGTTCGGTATGTCTCAAGTCGGCTTTCACGCGGTGAACTGGATTTTACACACCGCGGTGGCGTGCGCGTTGTTCGGGTTCGGCCGGGAATTCGTGCGGGAGCGTTGGTCGCCAAGGGTGGCTTGGTTCGGCGCGCTGCTGTTCGCCGTGCATCCGCTGGCGAGCGAGATCCCGAATTATGCGCGGACACAGGATTTGGCATGGGTGACCCTTTTCTCGCTGCTGGCCGCGTGGGCGATGCTGCGATTTCTCAGAGAAGGTGGCGGGTGGAAACTGGCGTGCTGTGTGGTTTTTATCCTTGGGGCCACGTTTTCCAAGGGCCCGGGATTGTTCCATGCGCTGATGGCGGCGGGCGTGGTGGGCTTGGCAGTCATCCAGCCGAGACATCTCAGCGTCGTCCGCAAATACCCGTGGCTGAGTGGGGGAATCCTTGTGGTCGCCAGCGGGGTTTTGTGGGTGGTGGGCGGCATGGGCGCGCGGATCCAGTCGCTGCACTTTTGGGGAGAGTCCCGGTTCATCGGGCACGCTTACACGCTTTCCAGGGTCTTCTGGGAATTCGCCTGGCGCAGCGTGGTCCCGGTGGGATTAAGCGCGGATCATCACATTGCCGAGACCATGGTGCCGCAAGGTGCGTCGTTTTGGAAAATTCCAGACCACCGGGCAATGCTGGCGGCTTGGGCGTTTCTCGCGTTCGCCGTGTTCAGCGCGGGGCTGGTATGGCGGAAATCGACCCGGATTTTCGGCGTGTGCTTGTTCCTCTACGTCGCGACGATTCTCATCCGGG
>JAYWDF010000977.1:0-2887 GCA_043779985.1 Akkermansiaceae bacterium
GTTCTCAGACTTCCACCGCTAGAAAATTTTGTCGTGTAGTGTGCCATTTCCTAGGAAAGCGGCTGATTTTGTCAAGATTTGCACCCTGACCCCATTTCCCTGCTGACCCCATTTCTTGGGAAAATATCGGGTGCCGTTTCGGCGGTTAGGTGCGATCACGGGCCAGTCCGGACCACCTGCAAACGCATGAATTTGCGGGCCGTCCCATCAACGGGGATCTTGGCGCGGACGGTTTCCGTGGTGCCGTCGGTGGCAACCTGTTCGAACGGCGCGGCGATGTTCACCCACGGGCCGGCGGGACTGGTGGATTCCACGACGCTGTAGGAAAGGTCCGGGGTGCTGACTGGCCGGGTGAAGGTGAGCGTCAGCCAGCCGGGCAAGCGCCCGGGCACGGGCAGACCGCCGGCATCGCTAGTTTTCGGTTCGAGACGGAGGGCGTATTCCATGAGGTTGGAAATGCCGTCCTTGTCGAAATCCGCCTGCGGGCCGCTCAGGGCGGGGACGCCGATCTCGGCCAGGGTGAATTTCCCCGCCTGCCAACTGCCGAAGCTTTGCCCCCCGGTGGCGGTGAAATCGACGATGACGCTGCCGCTGTTGATGAAGACGCTCTGGTTTTGCACCGGCTGATAGCCCTGGTTTTGCAGATCCGCGCTGACCACACCTGCGCTCCAGGTGCCGGCGAACACCGGCAGCGAGTAGCTGCCGGTGCCAGCGGTGACCGTGGAGTTTGCATAGGCGACGCCGCTGACGGTGACGTTGGCGAAGACCTGGATGCCGCCGAGGCCGGTGCCCTGGGAGTTTTTCACGCTGCCGGTGATAGTTCCGGTGGTATGCTGGACGTGGAAAACGAGGCCGTTCTGGTCCGTGCCGTTGACCACGCTGACGGGTAAATTCGCCTGTGGCAGCAGGCCCAGGCCACCTTCGTTGTTGATGCCGATCTGCCAATTTCCGCCGAAGACGGGGATGTCGAAACTGCCGTCGCCTTGGACATTGCAGCCGTTGAGGAAGTTGTTGTTCTGGCCGCTGGCATAGGCGTTGAAACCGCCGACGGGGGCGTTGTTTTCATCCAGCACATGGCCGCGCAGGTGGGCGGTGACGAGATGGACCGGGTAGCTGATGCCATTGATGTCGGTGCCGTCCACGACCTGAAAATCGACCACCGTGGAGACGTAGTTCAGCGAGGTTCCACTGCCTTGGTTCAACCCGATCGACCAGCGCTTCGCCGTGCCGCCGGGGCCGCCGTAAACGCCGAGGTCGAAGTTGCCGTTCGCATCCGTGAAGCCCATGGAATTGGTCCCTTGGTAATCCTGCGCGAGGATTTTCACGTTCGGAAGCGGGTTGTTGAGGTTGTCCCGCACTTGCCCGCGGAGGTGCGCGGTGATGGGAAACGCCGTCAAATCCCGCGGCACGGCGGTGCCCGCGGAATTCACCGTCACCTGCGCTTCGGCGATCAAATAACCGGGCACGGAGGCGGTCACCCGCCAGCTCCCGGTCGTCACGCCCACGGTGTAGTCGCCGTTCGCATGGGTGATGGCGCTGCCCCGAAACTGCGAGAATCCGTCGGGCCGGCCTTCGACCACCACGTAAGGCAGCGGCACGTTGGCCGGTGTGCTTAGGCGGCCGTAAACGAGCGCCGTGGCACGCGGCAAGTCGATGTGGAGGCCCGTCACATTGCCCGGGCTGCTTTCGGTGAATTCCTTGACCGACAAGAATCCGAGCGTCGCCAGCGGCAATTCCAAAACGCCCATGGCGCAATCGCCCGCAGCGGCGGGCAGGGAGAAATTTCCCGCGGCATCGGCAAACGCCAGCGCGAAGGCACCGCCCGACGATTGCCCGAACACGGTCATCGCCGGCAGGCCGGTGTAAGGCGGCGCATCCTCGCGCACCGTGCCGGCGATGGTGCGGGCCGCCGCCGCGAGCAGCGCGTCCGGACTGGTCGCGAAGCTCCCCGCGGTCACCGCCGTGGCGGCGGCTGTCGTGAGATCACAGACAAAGCCAGGTCCGACCGGGATGGGGCGGTAGTTTCCGGCAGGCATTTTGAGGGAGAAATTTCCCGCTCCGTCGGTGACGGTGATCCCCGCGACGTCGAAATCGTTCGAAGCCGCGGAGGTGATCAGCACGATCTTTCCAGCCTGCGGCACCGCGCCGGCCGTGACCCGGCCTTGCAAACCGCTGCCGCCCTGGTCCTGCTGGGTCACCACCAGATTGCCGGTCGCGGGAGTGAATCCCGCGCCATCCGGTGAGACCCGGAAAATGTAGCGGCCATCGAGCCGGCCCGTGATTTCCTCCTTCGCGAAATAAACCTTCGTTTCGATAGAGCCGTTCGAGGAGCCGTCCTCATCGCCGGGCACGCTCAGATTTCGCCGTCCGCCAAGGCTCGTCACCTGGCCGTCGGTCACCTTGAAGCGCTGCTCCAGGAAATCGCCGCCGGTGACGCTATTGCTGCCGTCGCTGTCGTAAAATTTCTCCACGACCACCGTCTGTCCCGGACTGTCGAGGCCGCTGACCGTGAGCGTAATGGCACCGTTGTAAGCATTCGAGATGCTGGCCGGGAAAACGACGAGCCCCGCGGAGGCAGCCACCGCGGTCAGCAGGAAAGCCGCTCCAAGGCGCAGGACACGAGCCAGCGGATGTGCCGGCATGGACCGGAGTTCCGAACGAGAATCCATCTTGGGAGCGGGCGGCGTATTTTTCACGTCTGGGATTATGTTTCCCCCCCCTTTCCAATGTCAAAGCGTTCCTCGGCCGATTAGAGCCCGTTACCGGCTTCCGGTTCTTGCACCGGTCGTCCTGCGATAATGGTACCAGTGAAAGCGCCGGAATAAACCGGCTTGAAACAGAGAATGAAAGAGTCTTACAGAGAGAACCTAGCCAGTAACTTTGGCCA
>JAYWDF010000978.1:0-2874 GCA_043779985.1 Akkermansiaceae bacterium
TCCAAGATTACAACAACTGGTTAGGTCGCTCGATGTACACTGCGGACAACAACGCCAACATCGCATACAATGAGTTCCGGCTATACAATCATGCGCTTACCACCGCTGAAATCGCCGCCGATTACGCTGCGGGCCCGGATACCATCGGCGTTCCTCCCGATCCCGTTGCAGCTCCGACTCCGAACCATCTCTGGACTTTCACGGAGACGGCGTCGTCGTCAGTCGCCAGTGGCAGGACCTTCACGGACAGCATCGGCGGCACCGTGGCAACCCTTCGCGGCAACGGTGGGACTCTAAACGGCACTTCAGTGACACTCCCGGGAAACACCACTGGAAATCAAACGGCGGCCGCGATTTCCGCATATTTGGATTTACCTAACGGTCTGATCTCCGCGCAACCCGGCATCTCGGTGGAAGCGTGGGCGACCCCGCTTTCGTCAAAGAACTGGCAGCGGCTTTTCGATTTCGGCCGCAGCAATACGACGAGCGGCACCGGTGCCGCAGCCGGTGAAATCATTGATGGTGCCGCCGCCCCTGCTTATACGGGGTATGACAATCTTTCCCTGTCGATCAATAACGCCGGCACGTTCGGCACCCACCAGCTCGAAGGGCAGATCAGCGGTGGAACCCCCGTAGCTAACAATGCTGCGGTTGCTACCACGGCTGGGACTGAATACCATTACGTCCTCACTGTCACGGACGGAGCGGGTGCCTATGGCGCATCTGGTTGCCAGGCGAAATGGTATCGCAACGGATCCCTTCAGAACACTCTCGACTTGGCGTTCCATCTCTCCGCCATGGCCGATGTTAACAACTGGATCGGTCGCTCGCAATACGGTGCGGACTCGAATTCCAATCTCGCGCTCAACGAGCTACGGATCTACAATCATCCGATTTCGGCGGGCGAGGTGCAGGCGAGCTATGACGCGGGCCCGGATCCTTCCTCCGGCCCACCGGAGCCGCCGGTGCCCGCGCCGGTGCCCACGAGTCGCTGGAACTTCAACAGCAGCGCCGGGACTCCGGCCACGGGGACAACCTTTACCGACAGCGCGTCGGGTGAAATCGCCACGCTGAGAGGGAATGGTGGCGTGCTCACAGGCACGGCGCTCACCTTGCCCGGCACCACAAATGGAAATCAAACGGCCGCCGTTATTTCTGCTTATCTGGATCTGCCGAACGGGATTGTTTCCTCGAAGACCAGCGTATCGTTCGAGGCATGGGCCACCCCGGTGTCATCGAAGACGTGGCAGCGTTTGTTTGATTTCGGACGTTCCTCGCTCACCGTCGGTAGCGGAGCCGCTACCGGGGAAATCATTGATGGCGCGACCGCTCCCGGCGCATTCACGGCATATGACAACCTCCTTCTATCACTAAATAACAACGGAACCTTCGGCAGCCATCGCCTGGAAGGTCGCCTCAATGGCGGCACCACTTTAACCGTTGATACGGACCTTTCCACCTCGACCACCGCCGGAGTCGAGCATCATTACGTCCTCACGGTGCTCGACGGCGCGGGCGCTTATGCGGCAAGCGGTTGTCAGGCCAAGTGGTATCGGGATGCCGTACTGCAAGGCACCGTCGATTTGAATTACCACCTCAACCAGATGTCGGACGTGAACAACTGGATCGGGCGGTCCCAGTGGGCTGCGGATATGAATTCCAATCTCTCGCTGAACGAACTCCGCATTTACAATCGCGCACTTTCTGCCGGTGAAGTGTCTTCAAGCCTTGCCGCAGGTGCGAACCCGGTCTTTCCGCCCCCGGTGGTGGTGAATGATTCGGCCACAATTCATCCGGGGCAGAAAGTCCTCCTTGCCGTGCTGGCCAATGATACCGGTTTGATCAATCCGAATACCGTCGAGATCGTGTCCGCGCCTGCGACGGGCACCGCGACGATCCAGCCGTCTGGCAAAATTCTCTACTCGCATGCCGGCTCTGGCACGGCACCGGTGAGTTTTACCTATCGGGTTTCTGGCGAGGGCGGTCAATCGCAAGTCGCCACGGTCAACATCACGGTTTCATCCTCGTTACGGATTCCAAGTGCAAGCCTGAATGTCCCTGCGGATCCGCCACCCACCGCAGTGCAGGTCGTGGCTGCCTACCCCGGCGTCACCTTCACGAAGCCACTTGTCTACGTCAGCCCGCCCGGTGATACCAAGCGACTCTTCGTCGGTGAACTCGGGGGTAAATTCAAGGTCATCCCCGACGTGACCGCTGTGACTCCCACCTCGTCCGTAGTCCTCGACCTTGTCACCACCATTACGACTCCGGCCCGCACTCCGACAGAAACGCTCAAGCCGGGTGGCAACCCGGAGTGCGGTCTGCTAGGTGCGGTGTTCCATCCGAACTACGCGACTAACGGATATTTCTACGTAGCCTACTCCATCGGAAAATCCACGGACACTGCAGTCTGGTATCAACGACTTTCCCGGTTCACCGTACCCGCCGCCCAGATCGGACTGCCCGCGCCCGTGGCGGATCCCGCTTCGGAGCTGATTCTCATCGAGCAGCGCGACCGCGACGACAATCACAACGGTGGCGACCTCCACTTCGGCGCGGACGGCTACCTCTACATGTCGATCGGCGACGAAGCGAATCCGAACGACACCCGCAAGAACTCGCAGCGCATCGATATGAACTTTTTTGGCGGCATGCTCCGGATCGACGTCGACAAGAAGCCCGGCAATATCGAACCAAGCGCCTACGTCAATCCTACCGCCGCTGCGCTCGGCTACAGCGCGGTGAATGCGATTCCGCGCGACGAGATTCCTCTAGGCTCAGAGCCTGTCTTAATAATACAAGATTTCTGAATTTTAATCTGTACTAGTTTGGTCATGTATTGGAGAAACTCGGCATGGCCAGTTATCCAAGCAG
>JAYWDF010000979.1:0-8288 GCA_043779985.1 Akkermansiaceae bacterium
AGACCAAGGCCTTGAAGCTCTTTAACAAGCACGTTAAAGCTTTCGGGAACCTTCGGCCCAACAATGTCGGTACCCTTGATGATCGCTTCGTAAGCTTTGCTACGTCCGTAAACATCATCTGACTTGATAGTCAGCATTTCTTGCAGCATATTGCTGGCACCGTAAGCTTCGAGTGCCCACACTTCCATTTCTCCGAAACGCTGGCCACCGTATTGCGCCTTACCACCGAGCGGTTGCTGGGTGACGAGCGAGTAGGGACCGACCGCACGGGCGTGGATCTTGTCGGCAACCAAGTGACCGAGCTTCAGGATGTAGATCATGCCGACCACGACCGGGTTGTGGAATGCCTCGCCAGTGCGACCGTCATAGAGGGTCGATTTACCACCGGTGGTGCCGTCCTTGCCGTCGCCGATCCAGGTGTAACCGCGACCTTCAGGTTCGCCAGGGCGGCGTTCGCGAAGTTCGCCGTTGTCACCGACGAATTTCACACCGTCGACCTTCTTGGCCTTGGACATGAAATCCCAGATGACATCTTCCTTGATGCCGTCGAAAATCGGGGTGGCAACCTTGAAGCCGAGTGCCTTGGCAGCAACGCCAAGGTGGGTTTCAAGAACCTGGCCGACGTTCATCCGCGATGGCACGCCGAGCGGGTTGAGACAGATGTCGACCGGAGTTCCGTCCGATAGATAAGGCATGTCTTCCTCGCGGACGATAGTGGCGACGACGCCCTTGTTTCCGTGACGACCGGCCATTTTATCACCGACGGAGAGTTTCCGTTTGGCGGCAATGAAGACCTTCACTTCCTTGATGACGCCTGGATCGACTTCATCACCGGACTCGAGCGAGTCGAGCTTGCGCTCGCGTTCGGTGTCGAGCTCCTGGAAGCGGCTCTCGAAGGAGCTGATGATTTCCAAGATCTTGTTACGGATCGGGGAAGGGTCGATCTCGATGTGGTCGTGGACCGAAGCGAGCTTGCGGAGAAGCGTCTTGGTGATCTTGCGGTTGGCCGGGATGATGATTTCACCGGTTTGCGCGTTGACCACGTCGAGCGGGATCTTTTCACCTAGCAGAATGTCGGAGAGACGCTCGGTGAGGTCGTCCGTCAACTTGTCGGCCTTCTTCTTGTGCTCATCGTTGATCTTCTTGAGCGTCTTCTTGAGCTCAACCGGATCCACCTTGTCCATGCGCTTCTTGGCGAAACCACTTTGGGAAACGCGGACGTCTTGGACGATCCCGACGCAGCCGGATGGCACGCGGAGAGAAGTGTCTTTCACGTCAGCGGCCTTTTCACCGAAGATGGCGCGCAGGAGGCGCTCTTCCGGAGCGAGTTCAGTTTCGGACTTCGGAGTGATCTTGCCGACGAGGATGTCGCCGGGTTTCACTTCCGCGCCGATGCGGATGATGCCGTCGTGGTCGAGGTTGCGGAGTGCATCTTCGCCGACGTTCGGGATATCACGGGTGATTTCTTCCGGACCGAGCTTGGTGTCACGGGCAGCGACGTCGAATTCCGAGATGTGGATGGAGGTGTAAACGTCGTCTTTGACCACGCGCTCGGAGATGACGATGGCATCTTCGAAGTTATAACCGTTCCAAGGCATGAAGGCGACGAGGACGTTACGACCGATGGCGAGCTCGCCGTCTTCGGTGTTCGGTCCGTCGGCGAGGACTTGGCCCTTTTTGATCTTTTGGCCCAGCTTGACGATCGGCTTCTGATTGATGCAGGTGCCGGCGTTCGACCGCATGAATTTCCGCAATGGGTAGGCCATGATGCCCTTTTCCACGTTGGATTTCACGGACTCGGCTTCGCTGAGGAATTTCTCTTCGGAAACCGGCAGCTTGCCGTCTGGAGTGGTGACAATGATTTCCGCAGTGGCGGCGGCAACGATGCCGTCGGCTTCGGAAACGACCACGGCGCGGGAATCGCGGGCGGCCTTGCCTTCAAGTCCGGTGCCGACGAGCGGTGATTCGGAAACGAGCAGCGGCACGCCTTGGCGTTGCATGTTCGAACCCATCAGCGCGCGGTTGGCATCGTCGTGCTCAAGGAACGGAATCAGACCGGCAGCCACGGAGACGAGCTGCTTGGGCGAGACGTCCATGTAGTTCACTTCGGATGGAAGTGCTTCGATGAACTCGCCGCCTTTTTCACGGGCGGTGATGCGTTCGGTTTGGAAAACGCCCTTTTTGTCGATCGGATTGTTAGCCTGGGCGATGAGGAAATTTTCCTCTTGGTCGGCGGTGAGGTACTCGATCTCGTTGGTGACCTTGGAGTCCACCACGCGGCGGTAAGGAGTTTCGATGAAGCCGAACTCATTGATCCGGGCATAGGTGCACATCGAGTTGATGAGACCAATGTTCGGACCTTCGGGAGTTTCGATCGGGCAGATCCGGCCGTAGTGGGACGGATGCACGTCGCGGACTTCGAAGCCGGCACGGTCACGATTGAGACCACCAGGTCCAAGCGCGGAAAGACGACGCTTGTGCGTCAGCTCGGCGAGCGGGTTGGTTTGGTCCATGAACTGCGAGAGCTGCGAACGGCCGAAGAAATCACGCACGACGGCGGAAAGCGCCTTCGGGTTGATGAGTTTCTGCGGGGTCATGCCTTCGATGTTCACGTCGAACAAGGTCATGCGCTCCTTGACCAAGCGCTCGGTGCGGGCAAGACCCACGCGGCATTGGTTGGCAAGAAGTTCACCGACCGCACGGACGCGGCGGGACCCAAGGTGGTCGATGTCGTCGATGACACCGTCGCCTTTTTTCAGCTTGAGGATGTAGCGGACGGCAGCGAGGAAATCCTCGGGAACCATGATCCGTTGGTCGGAGTCCACTTGGATGCCGAGCTTTTGGTTGATCTTGTAGCGACCCACGCGGGTAAGGTCGTATTTTTTCGCATCGAAGAACAAACGCTTGAGCAAGGCGCGGGCGTTGGCAGCTGTCGGTGGATCTCCGGGGCGGAGTTTGCGATAGATGTCCTTGAGTGCGGATTCCTCGTCTTTCGCAGGATCCTTGCGGAGCGATTTGAGAAGAATTTCGTCCTCACGGCCGTCGATGACTTCGACGTTTTTGTGGCCGAGGGCAAGAAGCTGGCGAACGATGCCGATCGTGAGTGGCTCGTAGGCCTTGGCGACGGTGAGTTCACCATCGAGGATGTCCTCGAAAGGCACCTTGTGGCCGAGTTCCCCTTCGTCCATGGCTTCGCTCAGAGCGAGTGCTTCAGGAGAATAGAAGTGGCTGACGATGTCGCGGTCCGTCGGATAGCCGAGCACGCGCAGGAACGTGGTGGCGAGGAATTTACGACGGCGGCGGCGGCGGTCGAGATAGACATAAAGCAGATCGTTGGTGTCGAACTGCACTTCCAACCAAGATCCGCGGTCAGGAATAATGCGGAAGGAATGAAGCAGTTTGCCATTAAGGTGCTGCGAGGTCTCGAAGCAGATACCTGGCGAACGGTGAAGCTGGGAAACGATGACCCGCTCCGCGCCGTTGATGATGAAAGTTCCACGGCGGGTCATCATCGGGAGCTCGCCCATGTAGACGCGCTCCTTCTTGGTGCCAGTCTCGTCTTTCAACTTAAACGTCACATAAAGTGCCGCGCTGAAGCTCTCGCTGTTGCGCAGCGAGTCGAGTGACGTGATCTTGGGATCTTCGATGTCGTAGGTTACGAAATCGAGCTCGATCGCTTCGTCGTAGCTTTTGATCGGGAAAACCTCGCGGAAAACCGCTTGGAGACCCGCATCTGCTCGCTCGCTGGGGAGCACTTCCTTCTGAAGGAATTCATCGTAGGAGCGACTCTGAACCTCAATGAGGTTAGGTGGCTCGATGACTTCCTCGAATTTCCCGAAATAGAGACGTTCAGCCATGGCGTTTAGTGGTATTCTTCTTACAAATTGAGCCCGAGCCGCGAACGGTCTCAGGCAGGGTGGATCAAGCGTTGGAAAGTTTTGTCGGAATCGGCGGGAAAACCTGGTTGATAGTGACTAGAGTCTCCCGCCGGTTTCGACAGAAAATCCCGGAGCAGATTTCTCTGCCCCGGGAGTAGTCTGAAAGGTATTACTTGAGTTCGATTTTGGCACCAGCCTCTTCGAGCTTCTTCTTTGCAGTTTCGGCAGCGTCTTTGGCGACACCTTCGAGGATTTTCGCGGGAGCACTCTCGACGAGCTTCTTCGCGTCTGCAAGGCCAAGGCCGGGAGCGACTTCGCGGACTGCCTTGATGACGGCAATCTTGTTAGCGCCGCAATCCGTGAGGACGACGTCGAATTCAGTCTTCTCTTCGACAGCTTCGACAGCAGCAGCAGGACCGGCGACGCCGACTGGTGCAGCGGCGGAAACGCCCCAATGTTCTTCAAGTTGCTTAACGAGTGCGACAGCTTCCAAAACGGTGAGCTTGCCGAGTTCTTCTACGAGTGTTTCAATATTAGCCATTTTTTTATTCTCCTTGTTCGGTATCGTCGCCTCCGGAGCCTCCGGAGATTTCAGAGCAACAGCCGTTGCGCCGACGAGGAACCATTATGGGTTCAGGTGGAAACGGGAGCCGCTGCCACCATCACTTCAGATTGTTTGTTATTCAGCAGCTGGGGTTTCAGCTTCGGCAGCCGGAGCTTCGGCAGCCACGGCGGCGACTTCTGCTTCTGCGGCTGGAGCTTCTTCCTCCGGGGACTCGTCGGATGAGTCGTCGCCGTCTGGATTGAATTTTGCTTTGACGACGCGGGCGATGCGGGTGGCAGGCTCGAGGATCGTGGCCAAGAGTTGGGAAAGCACGGCTTCGCGGGACGGGATGTCGGCGATGGCCTTGAGCGCTTCCGCGTCAAGGATGGCATTGCCAAGGATTCCGACCTTCATCTCGGGCTTCTTGAATTCCTTTTCGAAATTCTTGATCACCTTCGCTGCGGAAAAGACTTCGGCCTCGCCCATGACGTAAGCCATTTGACCGGTGAGGTCGGCGCCGATGTCCGGCATTCCGGCTTCGGCAAGGGCTTTGCGCATGTAGCTGTTCTTGGCGACGGTGCAGTTAGCACCACCTGCGCCGAGGCGATTGCGGAGTTCCGTGAATTGCTGCACGGTGAGGCCGGTGTAATCGATGACGATCAGGTAAGGAGACGCGTTAACGCGGTCCAAGAGGCCGTTGATGATGATTTTCTTATCTGGATTCATATGCGTTGGCGGACCGTGAATTAAGCGGATGCTTTGGTGTAGGTGGCGGCTTCCAGAGGAATGCCAGGGAGCATCGAAGCGGCGAGGGTCACGGCTTGGATGTAGTTGCCCTTGGCGGAGGCAGGCTTGGCGCGAACGACGCTGTCCACGAAGGCGCGGGCGTTTTCTTCCAGTTGGGCCTGCTCAAAGGAGGACTTGCCGATCGAACCCGAAACGTTGCCGTTTTTGTCGAGTTTGAAATCAACGCGGCCGGCTTTCACTTCGCGAACCGCCTTGGCGGTGTCGTCGGTGACGGTGCCGGTCTTCGGGTTCGGCATCAGACCACGCGGTCCGAGGATCCGGGCGATTTTCCGAACTTCGGTCATGGCGTCAGGAGTGGCGATCGCGGAATCGAAATCCGTAAAGCCTTCTTGGACGCGCTTGATGAGGTCTTCGTAACCGACGTGCTCAGCACCTGCGGCGATGGCGGCCTCTGCGGCAGCGCCTTGGGCGAAGACGACGACGCGGACGTTTCTGCCGGTGCCGTGTGGCAGGGAGACAGAACCACGGACCATTTGGTCGCTCTTCCGGGGATCCACGCCGAGGTGGAACGAAAGAGTGACGGTGGGAGTGAACTTCGGCGCCGGGAATTCCTTCACGGTGCTGATTGCATCGGTGAGCGAGTAGCTCTTGCCTGCTTGGACAAGGGCAACTGCCTTTTTGTAGCGTTTGCTGCGGTGTTTAGCCATTTTCGTATGTAGTTGCAGTTCGGGCGGAAATTGCGGAGTGCAAGTCCCTCCTGCGGGTGCCGGATGCTCCTGAAAGAGCGGCCGGCAAAATTCTTAGTAACCTTCGATTTCGAGGCCCATTTGACGAGCGGTGCCAGCAAGAATGCGGCAAGCGGCCTCTGGGTCTTTGGTGTTGAGGTCGGGCATCTTGATCTTCACGACCTCCATCAGCTGAGCCTTGGTGATCTTGCCGACCTTGATCTTGTTGGCCTCTTTCGAACCGGAAGCGAGCCCTGCGATCTTCTTGAGAAGGTTGCCGGCAGGTGGCTTTTTGGTGATGAAGGAGAATGACTTGTCCTTGTAGACGGAAATCACAACAGGAAGCACGTCGCCGACTTGGGCTTGGGTGTTCGCGTTGAATTCCTTACAGAACGCCATGATGTTGACACCAGCCTGTCCGAGGGCAGGGCCCACTGGAGGTGATGGATTGGCGGCTCCGGCTTTGATCTGGAGCTTAATGAGTTTGACGACTTCCTTGGCCATAATAAATGCGGTTAATCTTGCGGGAGAGGGGTGGTTGTATATTTGCGGGCGCAGGTCGAGACAAATTATTCTCTTTCGACCTGCCAATATTCGAGTTCGACCGGAGTGCTGCGGCCGAAGATCGTGACCGACACGCGGAGTTTGCCGCGTTCCGGGTCGATTTCTTCGACGACACCATTCTGACTTTGGAACGGACCATCGGCCACCTTGACGGTATCTCCGACTTCGAAACTGATGGAAGGACGGACGCTTTGCTCGCGTTCCTTGATTTGCGAAAGCATCGCTTCGACCTCACGGGGCCGCATCGGCGCCGGACGGTCTTTGGTTCCGGCGAACCCGATCACGCCGTCCATCTCCTTGATGAAGAACCAGGTCTTCTCGACGAGCTGGTTGTCCTCGGTGGCGAGGTTCATGTTGACGATAATGTAGCCGGGGAAGAATTTCTTCTTGGTCTCGGTCTTCTTGCCACGGCGGATCTCGGAGACCATCTCGGTCGGCACGAGCACTTCGCGGATGTATTCGGTCATCCCCTCTGCCTCGGCAGTGCGGGCGATGCGGTCACGCACTTTGCCTTCCTGGCCGGAGAGGACCTGGACAACATACCATTGGTCGCGGAATGATTTGGATTCTGACATGACGGGTCGGTCGGAGATTGAGTGGAACAGAGCAGCTAACGAATTAGCGACCGAAGTCGAAGTTGGTGAAGAAACCCACGATCAGGACGTGGAAGAAATCCCAGAACTGCACGAAGCCTGCGAGCAGGACCATGGCAATCAGGACAACGATGGTGGAGTCAACGAGTTCCTTGTATTTCTTAAGCCCCTTGATTTTTGGGTCTGACTCCCACGGCCAGCTCGCTTTGTAGAGCTCGCCCTTTACCTCACCCAGGAAATTAGAGATTTTCGAAAACATGATGTCGCTTGACGGTGAAACTGAAACGGAAAATGGCACGCCAGGGGGGACTTGAACCCACAACATTCGGTTTTGGAGACCGACGCTCTACCAATTGAACTACTGACGTTTTGAGGCGATTCGGGGGCACCCCGTTTGAGCGGGGTGCCCCAGATTCTAGCGTTCCGGTTTCCCCACGAATGAGGAAACCTGAAGCCTACTTGCTAAAGATTACTTGATGATTTCACCCACCCGGCCTGCACCAACGGTCCGGCCACCTTCACGGATGGCGAAACGCATTGTTGGCTCCATGGCGATCGGAGTGATGAGCTCAACTTCAAGATTGATGTTGTCACCAGGCATCACCATCTCAACGCCTTCGGGAAGCTTGATGCTGCCGGTAACGTCGGTGGTGCGGAAATAGAACTGAGGACGGTAGTTCGAGAAGAACGGGGTGTGGCGACCACCTTCTTCTTTCGAAAGAACGTAGATCTCGGACTTGAAGATCGTGTGACCCTTGACCGTGCCGGGCTTGGCGATGACTTGGCCACGCTCAACCTGGTCCTTCTTAAGACCACGAACGAGGAGACCCACGTTGTCACCAGCACGACCTTCGTCGAGCAGCTTGCGGAACATTTCGATGTCGGTGACAGTCGTTTTTTGGGTGTCACGAAGACCGACGACTTCAACTTCTTCCATCTTCTTGACGATACCGCGCTCGATACGGCCGGTGCAAACCGTTCCACGACCTTCGATCGAGAACACGTCTTCGATCGGCATGAGGAAGGTTTTATCAATCGGACGCTCAGGCTCAGGGATGTAGGAATCCACAGCATCCATAAGCTTCATGACGTTTGCCATTTGATCAGGATCGCCATCGAGGGCGAGCTTGGCCGAGCCCATGACGATAGGGATGTCGTCACCTGGGAATTCATACATGGAGAGCAGATCACGCACTTCCATCTCCACGAGTTCGAGAAGCTCGGCATCATCCACAAG
>JAYWDF010000980.1:0-2856 GCA_043779985.1 Akkermansiaceae bacterium
AGGGTGGTTTTGATGCGGCCGTGCTCGATCAGGTTGCATGCCAAGTTGGCAAGCAGGGCCCGACGGTGCGAGGCGTTGCGTTTAAGTTTAACTGTTTTGCTGCGATGTCTCATCGGTTGCTTCCGTTTCTAGATTTAAAGGTTAGTCGTCGAGGTTTTGAGCGATCAAGTCGGCAAGGCCGACTGGAGCTTCGTCTTCCACACCGAGGCGCGGGCCGCGTGAGGCGGCTGCCGGTCCGGAAAGGAGGGAGGATTCGAAGGACATGCCGAGTCCGAGGCCGAGCTCGACGAGCTTGTCCTTGATCTCGTTGAGTGACTTCTTGCCGAAGTTGCGATACTTGAGCATTTCTGCTTCTGACTTCATCGCGAGCTGGCCCACCGAAGTGATGTTCGCGTTGTTGAGGCAGTTGGCGGCACGCACCGAGAGTTCGATTTCGTTGACCGACATGTTGAGAAGCTTCTTGAGAGCGGCGTTCTCTTCGCTGGATTCGGCCGGTGCTTCTTCGAAGTCCACGGCGTTCTCGTCGTAGTTGACGAAGACGTCGAGATGGTGACGAAGAATGGCAGAGGCTTGAAGGAGTGCGTCCTGCGGGGTGATGCGACCGTCGGTCCAGATGTCGAGGATCAGCTTGTCGAATTCGGTCATTTGACCGACGCGGGTGGATTCCACGGAGTATTTCACGCGGGTGACCGGCGAGAAGATCGAGTCGATGGCGATGACGCCGATCGGTTGGTCCTTGCGCTTGTTTTCGTCGCCGGTGGAGAAACCACGTCCGACGCGCACTTCGAATTCGCAGTCGAACTTCACCTTCTTGTCGAGGGTGCAGATGACCTGGTCCTTGTTGACGATGTCGTAGATATGATCGGGAATAATATCGCCAGCGGTGACGACGCCTTCTTTCTCCACCTTGATGGTGAGGATGCGCGGCTCCTTTTCGTTGTGGCTGAATTTCACCTTCTTCAGGTTGAGCACGATGTCGGTGACATCTTCCACCACGCCAGGAAGGCTGGAGAATTCGTGCTGCACGCCAGCGATGCGGACGGAGGTGATGGACGCGCCCTCTAACGAGGAGAGGAGCACGCGGCGGAGAGAGTTGCCGATGGTGTGGCCGTATCCACGCTCGAAGGGCTCGGCGGTGAACTGGGCGTAAGTATCGGTGGCGGTGTCCTCGTTGCGAACGAGGCGGTTAGGGAGCTCGAAACGAGCAAGTTTGACTGCTGACATGTTATTTCTTGGTTGCCGGGTTACCCTCTTGCGAGCAGGAAGTCCCAATTAAGAGACGACTCAGAGGACCGACGGCGTTGAGCGATTGCCCGCGGGGGCGTGACTAAATGACGGCAAGGGCGGCTTGCAAAGCATTTTTTTCGGCCATTTTCCGGAAAAATGTACCATTTCGGCACTATTTTCGAAAATATCGCTAGATTTTCTAGCAGGGTTATGCATCTTTGTGGGGCAATCCACCAATAAAACTATGAAATCCAAGCGTAACCTAACTCGATTCACCTACGAAAGCGCAGCCTTCGAAGGCTGGCGTCTATGCATCAGCCGGGCCGGTACCACCTTCACCAAGTACTTCCCTGATAAGAAGTTCGGTGGCGGCAAGAAGTCCCTGGCTGCTGCGGAAAAGACCTTGGTCGAGCTCAAGGCACTTATCGAAGGCGCAAAGCGCGTCGATGGCAAACTGACTCCGACCACGATCAAGAAGGGCGAAAAGATCCTTCTCGAAGCGTTCTGAGGCCTCAAATCCGGAATTCTGAGGCTTTCCAATGTTGCGCGCATTCTGCAATGCGCCAAGTTCGCCCATGTCGGTCGAGAAAACTTCAGTAATTCATTGGTTTCGCCGCGATCTGCGGATCGCAGATAACACGGCTCTATGCCGCGCGGCGAAACCCGGACTCCCTGTCGTCCCTTTATATATCCTAAGCAACTGGCGCGGTGCCCACTCCTGGACAGGTCCAAACCGCCAGCATTTCCTTTGTGGCTCGCTGGAGTCACTGGCGAAAAACCTCGAAACGCTCGAGGGTCGCCTGATTATCCGCCAAGGCCCCGTTGTAGCCGAGCTGCGGAAACTGATCCGAGAGACCCAGGCCGTGGCGGTCTATTTCAACAGCGACCCGGATCCGTTCGGCAAATCCGTCGAAAAGGCGGTGCAGGCGCTCTGCACTGAGCTTGGAATCGAATGTTGCCCCCACTCCGATGTGGCCCTGCATACCCCGGACGAAGTCCTGACCCAAAGCAGCCTTCCCTACCGCGTTTACACCCCTTATAGCCGGAACTGGCTCAGCCTTCCCAAGCCATCGCCCCTTGCCAAGCCCACCGCACTGCGCACTCCCGCGCAGATCGCCTCACTCCCAATCCCCACCGTGAAACTCTGGGGACTGGAAATCCCGACGACACAAATTCTCGAACCCGGCGAAAGGGCCGCACGGGAGCGACTGAAACGAGCCATCGCCGGAAAAATCCATGCTTATACCGAAAAACGCGACTTCCCGGCGGCCAACGGCACCTCCCGGATTTCCCAAGACTTGCGATGCGGCCTCATTTCGATCCGTACGGTCTACGCCGAGGTGCTCAAGGCTCGCGCAGCGGCCGATCCCGCGGGTAAAGTCGGGATGGATTGCTACATCAAAGAGCTCGCGTGGCGGGAATTTTATTTCGCAATCCTGAATCATTTTCCCAATGTGCTTGATGAGGAGTTCAACTCCGACTGGCGGGGGCTGCCGTGGGACGAGCCAGGAGAGCGATTTGAAGCTTGGAAAGACGGCCGGACGGGCTTCCCCATCGTTGACGCTGGAATGCGCGAGCTCAAGGCCACCGGCTTCATGCACAATCGCGTGCGGATGATCGTGGCGATGT
>JAYWDF010000981.1:0-2853 GCA_043779985.1 Akkermansiaceae bacterium
GGGTTTAGCAACTGCTAGCAAGGGAAGAGTAAGAAAAACACAAGTTCCCCGGGTGCGGCGGGACTCGATACGACAGTCCCCGCCGGCATCTTGCATCCGCAGCTTGAGATTCTCCATGCCATTGCCGCCCGCCGCGTATTCCACGTCGAAGCCGCAACCGTTGTCTTCAATGCGGATTTCCAACACATCGTCCGCGAGGGAGATTCGCAGGAAAACCTCCGTGGCACCCGAGTGCTTGGCGATGTTGTTGAGCGCCTCGCGGGCGGCCAGGAACACGCTGTGGCGCTGGGCGGTGGCCAGCGGGAGATCCGGGATCTCGCGCACCACATCGACCCGCAGCGGAATCCGGGCGATGTCCAGAAACTCCCGGGCAAAGGCGGCGATGTAATCGACGAGCGAGCGCAGCGTGTCCTCGCGGGGATTCACCGCCCAGACGATTTCATCCAAACTGCCGACGACGTGCTTGGCCTTGACCGAGAGTTGGTCCAGCGACGGTTGCAGCGCAGTTTCGCCCGCATCCTCTGCGGCAAGTGCGGCGAGGATGGAGATCTCGGTAAGGCTCGCACCCAGATCGTCATGCAGGTCCCGAGCGATGCGCGAACGCTCACCCTCCCTCGCATTGCGGATTTTCAACGCCTGAATCCGCCCCTTCATCCGCAGTCGAGCGGCTAGCCAACCGATGCCGGCCGCGATCGACAAAATAAGCACGCCCACCGAAACATAAAACCAAGCGGTCTCCCAAAACCGCGGCTCAATCACGATGCCAATGCGCGCCGGTGCGGCACTGCGCTGACCGTCCCCATTCACCGCCATCACCTCAAAGGTGTATTTCCCCGGCGGCACCGCTTCGAAGGCCGCCACGCGCTGGTTGCCCAGCTCCCGCCACGTGTCATCCAGCCCGGCCAGGCGCGCGCGGTAAGTGACTTTTTCCGGCGCACTTAAGCTCAGCCCGACGAAGCGGAACTCCAAGCGCGCGCGCCCCGGCTCGGTCGTGATCGAGCCACCCGCACCCTCACTCTCGTCAAGAACCCCGTTGACGCGCACCGACTGCAAATAGACCGGCGGCGGCATCTTGTTCATTTCCACGAAATTCGGTCGGACCCGCGCAATCCCACTGCCCGTGGGAAATGATAACATCCCGTCCTTGGCTCGCCATCCCGCCGGTTGGGAGCCACCGATGCACTCGCGGGACGGCATCCCGTCGGTATGATCGAGACGCAGCCACTGCACGGCGATGGAAGGGTTCCGCAGATGCGCCAGCAGGTCCTTGCGCTCCGCGCGGATGATCCCCCCCAGTGAGCCTAACCAAATATTACCCTTGCGATCGTCCAGCACACAGGTCAGCCGTGCATCGGGAAGTCCGTCGTTGGTATCGAAGCAAGCCCAGTCCTCTCCATCCCACAAATAGAGTCCGCTGCCGAGGCTCGACACCCAGGTCTCCTTGGCCGAAATCGGAAGAATCCCCGAGACCCACTGGCGTTTGAAAATCTCCGGCGAGGCGACCACCTTGAAGCCGCTGTCACCGCCTAACAAAATACTGCCCGACGAAGTCCCCGCGATGATCTTGCCGCCGGGGAAAGGCTGCAGCACCGTCAGATCGAGATCGCCCACCCCGTCCCCTTTACCGAACTGACGGACGGTTTCCCCTTGATAGGAAGCGAGCCCCTGGGTGCCGCCGAACCAGAGCGTGCCATTCGCGTCCTGAGTGATCGACCGCACCTTGGAGGGAACCTGGGTCCGCGAAAACTGCGGTTTGAAAACCCCGCCATCGTATCGAAAAACGCTGCCGTCGCGCGAGGCCGCCCAGAGCCGCGAACTCTGGTCTTCAAAGATCGCAGCAGCAGGGCGGAAGTAGCGGGAAGTAGACAGCGGGATGAAGCGGGATTCCGTCGGCGTCCAGTAGTTCAAGCCGCCCCTGCGGTTCGCGATCCACCAGGCGCCGGTGTGGTCCTCGATCAGGGCGGACACCGCCCGCTCGTTCTGCCCTTCATTGGTATCGAGCACCTCGACGCGCGCATGACGGATGCGGACCAGCCCGTTCACAGGCGAAGCGAGCCAGATAGTTCCCTCCCGGTCTTCTAACAACTCGTTCACCGCGTAGGCGAGACCACTCTGGGGCAGGCCGACGGCCACTGCGGGCTGCTCATCCCCAGAGAAGCTCAAGCCTCCGGCCGCAGCCGCCGTCCAAGTCCGCCCCATCCGGTCGTGGAGCATCGGCAAGCCCGCCGCCTCCACCACCCGGCCACCTGCTAACTGCTTGTCGAAATCGCTCTTGAACTCCTTTAAAATCTCCTCCGTCGGCGACACGCCCGACACCGCTCCATTTGCCCGGATGCTGCTGTATTCCGAGCCGCGCTTGAAATAAACCGTGCCTGACGGATCTTCGATCAACTGCGTTACCACCGGCGGGTTGGGCCTTCGGCTGTTGTCCAGAATCCGGTGCAGCCGCCCCTGAGTCACGCGGAAGAGCCCGCCCTGATAGGTCGTCGCCCAGACGTCCCCGCCGCGGGTGGCGAACAGCCGTGAGAAGGCAAAACGATAGCTGCGCAGCTCCCCCTCCGGCTCGATCACCTCGAAATCAAAGCCATCAAAACGCGCCACCCCTTCCCCCGTGGCCACCCAGAGGTAGCCGTCCGTCGACTGCACCACCGAGCGGACGACATTGCCGGGCAGACCGTCTTGGGATTGCCACACCCGCACCAACAAACTCGACTGCGCGGAGAACTCGGCCGCGCGCGCGTGGGTGACCAACAACAGGAGAAGGAGTGGTAGAAATCTCACGGGTGGCTGAAGGTGACGCGGGCATGGGATTTGTCGAGGAAACACCCTCTGTTCGTCAGGATTGAAAAAGCC
>JAYWDF010000982.1:0-2847 GCA_043779985.1 Akkermansiaceae bacterium
CGCGTGCCGGAGATGCCCGGAACAACTTCGCGATGAACTCCGCGACGCGCTCTTTTTGGCATCGACAGAGTGTTGCTGGCGTGGCGACGCCGAAGCGGGGAAGTGCCGCGGTCTTGAGCCGCAGCCGGTGGCAAACGTCGTTGTGCCCATGGCGACTATCCAAGCCGCGCGGAATGAGGCTGAGAATCTGTTTGTGGCGACCACATTGGCTTTGGGCCGGCGTGATTTTGTCCATTATCCCCTACCGAGTTGCAGGGATTGCAACTCAACAGCAGCCAGTTAAAGGACTCGGTCGATCAAAAGTAGAACCGTACGGTTCACTTACACAGAGTTTCTTTCACCGCTCTATTTCACGAGATTTTCAATTCGGGGCTTCTATCGCTTCATGTCCTGCGGAGATCCCTCTCGTTGGACTTCGGCGGCAAGACCGCGCCAAAGCTGCGGATTCTTTTTAGCCACCATTTCCAAAAGAATCCCAGCCCAACTGTCAGGGAACAACACCGCCAGTCGTTCGCAGATGCTGGAGCGACTCAGGTTCTTATCGATGGCCTTCATCAAATCCAGTGGGCCTTGGCCTTTTCCTCCTATCTCCCATGTTCCGCCCGCATTGCCGCGATTGAAGCTCCAAAGTTCGAAGGTCTCACCATCGAGTGCGAGCCGGTGCGGGATTTTGCCGTAGCCGTCTTCGATCTCGGCGATCAAACCTTCGCCGGGAACTTCACGAAAATCCAATTTCTCCGCCAGTCGGGCGATCGGAATTGGCGCGACTACGGACTGCGCGGATTTCTCCGCATCTTTGAAAATTTTCCTGATCGCATCCCCTATTGCCGATCTCATCCCGACCTCGGTCATGGGCGCATCGCCAGCGTCAGCACCGAGCAACTCGCACCGGGCTTGGTTCAGTCCATCGAGGGTTGCGGACTGCCGGTATTCACCCGCAACTACCACCAGTTCGTCTTTCATGCCGTCAAGTTCGGTCGCCACAATCCGCCTTTTTGGAATGAGAAGGCCGATAACGACCTGAAATCCCTCCGAAATTGTTCTCCGAATCGCGGCAGTCAATTCCCTCGCCAGACCCGACGATGTAGTTGCCTTCGGAATCCGGTTGGGAAAAACCGCTTTGAACGCGTCCGCTATTCCTTCGAAGATCGAGCGCTTCTGCACTTCCTCGAGCTCTTGCTGAAATTCCCTGGCAATTTCCGGGCCTGTGATCGCGTTGGGTGGTGAGATACCTTCGCCGAGAACCAACTTCCGCGCGTCTAGGATTCCTTGCACTGCGGCTGCTTCGCGCGCCTTTGTAGCATCGACGAGCAGTTTGTTGGCCGCGTCGCGAGCGATCTCAGCAACATCCCCAATTTTTTTCGTTTCAAATTCCTGACGTCGAAGGTTTTTTGTAGTTTGAACCGCGTCATCCAGTTGCAGCTTGACCTTGGATTCTTGGAGGCCAACGGCCACCAACCTGTTTTCGATGCCGCTTTCTCGCACAGCTGTCTCCGCCTGCCGACGTGTGAGATCGCGACCCACTCCCCTCAACTCCCACCTTTTTCCAATCCATTTTCGCCTTTCGCGTTTCTCGATATGCCGAACTTTTTCGAGGAACCCCGATTCCCTCACTGCCAACTCTTGTTCCGAACCCAACAATAATTTTTCGCGGGAGCGAACAACCCGCATGGATTTGGCCAGTTTATCCCGCTTCCTCGCGAACTTGACCGGATCGGCTACCGTCGCATTCAGCTTCCGGTCGCCCTCGGCGTAGACCTGCTGGAGGTGGACCCGATAGGCAGCCATCCCCTGCTCCACAAATTCTGTTGGAAGTGCAGCCGCCACCAATTCATCGAACTTCCGGTGGAGGATTACATCCCTATTCGCCGTTCCGGGCCGGCGACGTTCCAGCGCACGTTCCTCCTGTAGTTTGATAGCATTGCGAACTTCCCAACACCGGGCAGGAGCCAGCGTCTCCATCTCCTCACCAAGCGCGGCCATGTGCCGATCCCAGGCACAGATGCCTGGACCAGGCCCACCGTGATCAAGCCCGCCGGCTGTCCAGGTTCGAAGTAGCGTGTCCTTCTTTTTCTTCCCGAGATTAACGATCTGCGGCTCGGTGGAGTGAAGCCAAACGTCCAAGTGCAATATACCTGGCTTTTCCGGCATCCCGGAATTGCAGTGCCAACCGCAGGCCACGACCTTGCTCGCGGGAAACACCGCTTCCATCTCGAGCGCCAAAGTCTGTTGAACGTCAGCCAAAATCTTCTTGGCCTCTTCCAGCTTGCCACTTTCGATCATCAACTGGACTGCCCTGCTGATGCCCGGCGATACGTCGATGGTTTTTCTACGGAGATTGTCCGCAGCACCCACCGCCTGCGGCTTCCGGACATCCTTCGTGGGAATAGTTCCCGGTCGCAGGTAATCATAAGTCGCCAGGATTTTTCCCGCGTCATTGAGCAGGGTTGAATACGGATCGTCCTTTTCGTCAAGACTCTGGATGGCCACCGCTGTGTTACCGGGCGGCAACGGGATCAGTTTGCCTGCTCCGGCATCGATATCCGGATCCCCTTCGTAGAGCGCTCGACCGGGTGGCCTGCTGGAGGGACGGCCGATTTTATTCGTCCGAGCTGGAGGACGGCTTTCGCCGGATATAATTCTCGGCGCGACCAGATAACCCCAGCTATCCCCCGGGTGCTCACGAAGCAGCGACACGAACGATTTGAAATCGTCGGGCAGGGAAACCATGTTCTCCTCGGCCGAGGTAAACGGCGAACCCTCCCACAACAATTCCTTCGGCACCCAAATGCGGACCTTCTTGGATTTTGCCTGCGCTTTGCCCTGATCCGCCCGCCATTGCTTCCA
>JAYWDF010000983.1:0-2846 GCA_043779985.1 Akkermansiaceae bacterium
GGCTGGCTCCTGCCGCCAGTCCCGATGAATCTGCAAGTTTCCGCCTCGCGTTTCGGCCATCTGCTCTACCTTCGTCAAAAAGACAGCCTGTCGTCTTCCTTCATGGTGGACCCCTATGCGATGCAGGGCAGTTTCGTCCAATTCGGTGGGCAAACCTACTACACTCCCTACTACTATTTCGAGGCAGTGGCTAGTCGCCGCGACGATCAGTGGGTCGATTACTGGGTGCATGATGACACCACCGGTGAGGACTCGCCCGCCAACCAGCCCATGCTCATCAACTGGATTTCCACCCCAACGCCTTCCGCGCCGACCATTGCCGAGCACGGCGATACCCTCGAAGCCCGCTGGCCTCTGGGGATCGCCTCCTCCCTGGGTGCCTATCGGCTGGAGCGCAAAGCCGCTGCCGATACCGAATGGCTGGTCGTAGCCGAAATCCCGGCGGACACCGCCGACGCGGAGCATTGGGTGACCCAACTCGACCAACCGACCGACCCATCGCTCTCCTTCCAATATCGCCTCGCCTACCTATTCGGCGGTCAAATCTCCGCCTACTCGCCCGTCACCCCATTTCAGTGGCAGGATAGCGACGGCGATGGGCTGCCAGACAGTTGGGAAACGGCTTGGGGAATGAAGCCGAATCTGGCGGATCCACCCTTCGCCTGGCTGGTCGGGGCGGGCTTGTCCGCCCGCCAGCTCTTTGCCCAAGGAGCGAGGCGGGTGGACTATCCCGCCACAGCGCTTCAATGGGATGCAAAAAAGCGCCTTCATGCCTACCACTACCTCGCGGCCGGAGGGGGCAATGGCATTGTCTGGCAGGATTTGGAAGGCGACGCGGTCTATTCGGCGAACGTCATCGTCGAACAGGAAGTCTCGGAGGGGGTCTGGCGGCAGGTTGGCACGGCAGCAGTGAGCGACTGGGCCATCGAGATGCCACCAAGTGTGACCAGCAACAGCAACTTTAGGCTGAGGGGAGAGGTTTCTTCGTGTGAGACCGAGTGCAAAGTTCGTCTCATGATGCGCACCGCGTCGGTCGATCGACATAAGCCCGGATTTGTGGAATTCTCCGATTCGACCAATCCGATGCCTTCTCCGATCAAGCATTACTATTCAACCTGCGTCATTCATGAAAACTGGTCCACCGACTCGGTGAACACTCAAGGGGAAAGTTGGGATTGGAAGGATACCACGGTTAACCTCTGGATGAACCCCAGCGATGGGAGCCTTGCGTGGGATGAGACGACGGACACTGGAGGGGGCACCTCCGGCACACATCCCGACGGTTCGTCTAATGGAGATTCAAGCGATTACACTCATTCTGATAGTGGATGGGGGTCGGATGAAACGCCACGAGACGGGGATGCTGTTAGCTCATTTGGCCGTGACGGCACCGACCTCTACAGCCATAGTTGGGAGACAGGGTCGTCCCACGGCAGCGGTCACAGCGGCGCGGGCGGTTCGTCCACTCAGCCGTTTTACCTGCAATTCGACGCGGGTCCGCCGGTCTGGGAGTCGCGCTATTATGACCTCAACTCGGAGGTTGATGATTACTACTCGAACTGGACAGGAAGCTTTACCGGCCCCACGGGGACGATCACCTGGAGTGGAAACAACACAGATTACCCCGGTGGTGATGGACCCAGTCAATGGCCGAACGGAATTGAATCCGACAACAGCCCGATCGCAGCCGCCATTCATTCTGGTAGCGGCGAAAACACCTACGATTATACTGCCGATCTTTCCGGCGACTATCCGACCGAGGATTTCCTTTCCGATACGCTCGCTTTGCTGCCCGAATGGGTCGACTCACCAGGCGGCAAAAGGGATTATACGGGGAATACTTGGACAGTGAGTATGCACGACTTAGGTTTCTCGGGAGTGGAAACCACTGCATTGCTTCCCGCCGTTGGAGGATACAGGATGACTTCCGAGCGCTTCCTGAGCGAAGATGAGTCAAGTTTATATGCGCTCCGCTCCCAATATACGGTGACTTGCAACGACTGCGAACCGCAACCGACCGTCGTCCTCGTCGAATATAAGGAACGCTACACTCCTGGCACCAGACAAGTGTCCTCCGAGCCTGGTGCGCAGCAGATCGTGGAAACCTTGACCATCACTCCCGGCGCGACTCCGGGCGAAAGCCAAACAACGCCCGTCAAGACATCCGATCTTACTGCGGCAATAGAAAATGGGAGACAAGGCTTGGGCCTCCTCCCAGTGGAGATACTAACGCCACCGGAGGGATCGACCTCGGGGGGATACAGCAGTGATTTAGTCGCCGCCACAGGTCTGAAAATAGGGAAGATGGAAAAGTCATTGGATCAATCCAACAGCCTGCATATCGACAAGGATCCTGATCGCTTTTTCATCAGGATACGAGGCCTCTCCCCTGGGACTACAACCGTCAAAGTTAAAATATCCACCGCGGAGAACCCGCTTGCGAAATACAACGACAACCCCACGCTAATTACACTGGTTGCCAATGGTAATGATTTTGTCAGCAAGTCGCTATTGCTAGTCGCCGATGACAAAGATGACGACTACACTAACAGTGAGATTGGGGCTGACGACACCGATAACGTCGATGACCGAACATTGAAGGTCCAGCTCGGTGGCAAGTTTAAGATCAATGCCCTAGTAATCAACGGTCAGGAACATCCTGTTAATATCACGGTTCCGGTGCCTGCAAGGCGGCGTCTAACTGCGAATTTCCTTTTCCTCGGTGCAGCGAAGAATAATGCACCTCTACTTCAAAGAATGCTTGAGATTGTGAAGGAACGATTTGCTCAGATTGGTGTTGATGTCGTCCTTCAGCAGCACGACCTACCTGTTCCCAACGGAGTTAA
>JAYWDF010000984.1:0-8244 GCA_043779985.1 Akkermansiaceae bacterium
AAGTTCGGTATCCATCGCCGTGGCCACGACCACCGCCAAGCCGGTTCCCGCCGCGATACTCGTCCCCATGAATAGCATGTTCGTCCGATCGCCCAGAGGCACCGCGTCACGATCCAGTATCCCGGTGAGCTTCACGACGGCCTCGGACTCACCCGTCAGAGCGGACTCGATACACTTGAGAGAGGCCGCGCTCAGAAGTCTTGCATCAGCGGCGATCAGATCCCCAGCCTCTAGCGCCAGAATGTCACCTGTCACGACTCCAGAGGCAGGAATCGCAGCGACTTTGCCGTTCCGCCAGACCTTGGCTTGCGGCGCAGTCATCTTTTGAAGCGCGGTGATCGCTTTCTCCGCATTGAACTCCTGATAGAATCCGATGGCGGCGTTTAGAATCACGATGGAGAGAATGGCAAACGCATCCACGCGGTCGCCGAGCGCACCCGAGATCACCCCGGCAAACAACAAAACCCACACCATTAGACTTCGAAACTGAGCCCAAAGAATCCGCAGCGCACTGATGCGCTTGCCCGTTTCCAGTTCGTTCCCGCCATTCGCCGCCAAACGCAGCCCGGCTTCCTGATCTGAAAGGCCGCCAATCCGGGAACCGACCAGCGTCAAGACCTGTTCCACGGGCTGGCGATGCCATTTCCCATCGTCCCGTGATGCGGAGTTCATCGCGAATCTCCTTTCGAATCATGGACTCGCAACAGCAGTAGCGCGGCGACAAGCGCAAGAATCCCGCCGATCATAAAGGCAAGCGGAGCACCAAACTGCTGCCAGAGTAGTCCGAAGACCAAGCTGGCGGGAAGTGCCGCGAGTCCAACCACACCATGATACCAGCCAAAAGCAGTCCCCCTCAGATCCGCAGGCACCAGGCTGGCGACCCACGCTCGCTCGGAGGGCTCCGCGAGCCCGAAATAGATCCCGTAGGCCAGGAAAACGACAATGAGCCAGGTTTGCGAACTCAACCCGCCGAACAAGAGATAGACCGCGGCATAAAACAGCCAGCCCCCCAGAATCATGGCGCGCGGCCCAACTCGATCCGACAGCCTCCCGCCATAGTAGCTTGCCACCATTTTCACCACATGATGTGCGGACCAAAGCAGCGCAATCCCCGAGGCGGGGACGCCCACACCGCTGAGTCGCAACAGCAAAAAGGCGTCGGTGGAATTCCCCAACGTGAAGACCGCCACCGCGAGTAACAACCTGCGATAGTCCTTCCCGAGGGAACTCCATGGAGCGATGCTTGTTCCGACCCGATCTAACGAAACCGCAGGTCTGGCAAGCTCCTTGACGCCGAACACCACCACCAGCACCGCGAAAAGCGCCGGGATACTCGACAGCAGAAAAACCTGGCGCAGTGGCATGCCCGCCGCGTTCAACAACACTGCGGCGACCAGCGGACCGAGCACCGCGCCAGCATGATCCATCGCACGGTGGAAACCATAGGCAGCGCCACGCGCCGACTCATCAGTAACGTCCGCAATCAGGGCGTCGCGCGGCGACGTCCGCACTCCCTTGCCAACACGATCTGCGAATCTCAACCCCAAGACCATCGGCCACGATCCGGCTAGGCCGATCAAGGGGCGCATCATCCCCGAAAAACTGTAGCCTGCCACCACCAAGGGCTTCCGCCGTTGCATCCGATCCGTCCACACTCCCGACACGACTTTCAACACGGAAGCCGCGGATTCCGCAATCCCTTCGATCAGCCCAAGTGCCATCGCACCCGCGCCAAGAACGGTTGCCAGAAACACCGGCAGCAGGGGGTAGATCATTTCACTGGAAATATCCGTGAGGAAGCTCACGACCCCCAGCGCTATTACCGTTTGCGGAATGCGGCGCGCGCCCCTCACTCTCCACCTCCCTGCCGATTCGATCGAAGGCGCGATTCCCAAACCGCTACCCGAGTTGCAACAGAGCCGTGGGACGTCCCCCCTGGTTCAGCCGAAGGATGACGCCGGACATAGCCCGCGGTTGGGTTGCTAGGCATAGCAGATGGTTTACGGGTTCATCCGCCAAAGGGTGAAATTTAAAACTGCAGCAAAGGTCACCCATGCGAAGTAAGGTAGCAGCAGGGCACCTGCGGAAGCCCTCACCCGCCAGAATGCCACCAGCGTCGCGAGCAATACCAGCCACAACACCCCGATTTCAGCAAAGGCGAATCCGGCCCGATGCATCCCGAAAAACAGCGGTGTCCAAAGAGCATTGAGCAGCCATTGCAGCAGAAAGAGCCGCAATGCCCGCCCATGTGATTTCCACCCTCCTTCACGCCATACCAGCCACGCGGCCACGGCCATCAGGATATACAGCAGCGTCCAAGCCGGACCGAACACCCATGCCGGTGGATTCCATGACGGCTTGTGCAGTCCCGCATACCAATCATCGGTGGAGACGAAGACCGCCGTCCCGGCTGCGGTGAAGCAAAGCGCGAGCCACCCGATCATGGCCAGCGTTTGAATGGCTACGGATCTTCGGGCGTGGCGTGGGGGCGTCATGATTCTAAAATCTGCTAGATCAAAATTAGCATGGACCTGCCAGCGATACAACCTGCAAGCACCGGGATTGAGAGATTCACGCTCCCGCCGCCTCACGCATCATCTTCACCATCGAGTCCTCCACCTCGCGAGCCACCGCTGCCATCTCCGGCGTATTGAACATGGCCAGCAAAGCAGTCGGCTTCAAGGTCGCCAATACGGTTTCCCCTCCTTCTTGGTAGACCGAGATGCGGCAGGGTAGTGCCGTGCTCACACTCATGTTTGCATCAAGGACCTTCTTGGCTTGTTGGGGCTGACAGACTTCGAAGATCAGACATTGCCGATCAAATTCGACGCCCTTTTTGATCATGGTTTCTTGGAGATTGTGCACCTGCATCACGCCGAAGTGATTCGCCACGACTGAGGATTGCAGTGCTGCTGCGACTTCAGTGACCGATTTCCCGGAGGATATTTTGATTAGCATGGTATTGATTTTGTGAAGTCTCTCGGATGACTTTCGATCCAAATCCCGGCACCCTGCATTTGCGGGTGCCGGGCTGGGACATTACTTTTCTGATTCATGATGTTCTTCGGGAGAGTCAGGCGCGTCACCCTTCATTCCCTTCATCATCGGACACTTCATCATGGAATCCTTACCCATTTCCATGTGTTCCATCATATGTTTCATCATGGCTTGTTCCATCTTGGCCTTCTTCTCGTGCATGGCGGTCTGCTGCTCGACCATGTGGGTAATGAGCGCTGCCATCACCTCGACTTTTTTATCATCCGGCGCGGCATTCATCATCGTTACATGCTCGGAAAGCGCGGCATCCCCCGCCTTCATTTCCGCCATCATTTGCTCTTTCATCTCCTTCATTTTCTCACATTTCGCCATCATCGTCTCATCCATCATTGGATTCCCTGGCATCAGTTTTTTTGCATCCTCCGTCGCAGTCGGTTGACCGTAGACGGGAGACCAGACAGCGATTGCCAAGGCGGCGGCAAGGGTGGAGCGGATCATCAGATTGGTGTATGTTCGACTTTTCATGATTTCAGGATTGGTGGTTGTCTTTGGAATTCCTCAGAGCCGGTTTGTAGACCATGGGAAACGGCCAAGGTGAACACTACTCCCATCCGATGTTCTTTTCAATAGGAGAAAACCCACCTGCAATCGGGGCCGTAACGACTCTTTGAAATAGATGAAAATGCAGGTTTACTGAAACAGTCAATATATCGAGTCCCCCTCTAGTCCACAGAATCCGTTGAGGCCTGGAACCGGACACCGACAGCCATCAATGGGCGGGAAATCCTACTCCAGGAGTACGGGTTCCGACGGCGTGGGGTCACCTGTCGCAAACTCCATGACTTCACTCAGCGTTTCAAGGAATTCATTTACCTTGATCGGCTTGGTCAGGTAACGATAGAAGCCTGCTTCAAGTCCTTTTTCAATATCCCGCGGAATGGCATTCGCAGTCAGCGCCACGATGGGAATGTGTGCAGTGACGGGATCATGACGAAGGATCTTCATGGCATCAATGCCGCTGATGCCTGGCAGGTTGATGTCCATCAGGATGACGTCCGGCAGGCTCACCCGCGCAAGATTGATTCCGTCCCTTCCGTTCTGTGCCGTTAGCAAGCGAATATCCGGACGCCGCGCGATCAACTGCTCAATGAGCTAGAGATTGGCGGGATTATCCTCCACATACAACAACAGCCGGGATCGCGGTCCCGCTGGAATCGGCAGCCCGTCCGTCTTGGCAAACGCGGCTTTGATGTATTCCGCATGAGGATCCGCGTCGGCCGTCAAATCGATCCAAAAGACGCTGCCTTCGCCGACCCTGCTTTCCACACCGATCTTTCCTTCCATCAACTCCACCAAGCGTTTACTAACTACCAGGCCGATGCCGGTCCCCTCTTCCCCACCAGCCTCCTGCCCCAGTCGATTGAAGGGTTGGAACAACTGCGCCAGATTCTCGGGAGAAAGGCCGGCACCGGTGTCCTTGACGCAAATGCGCACTCTTCCCGGAACCGTCAAGACACAGTCCACGACTACGGTTCCTCCAGGCTGGTTGTATTTGATCGCATTGGAGAGGAGGTTGATGATCACTTGTTTCACCCGCGTATGGTCGGCCCGGATAAAGCATGGCTCATCGAACTGCGGGAATGTCATCCGAATCCCCCGCTTCAGCGCCTGCGGTTCAATCATGGATTGACATTCGACGAGCACGTCGGGCAACGACACCGGCTCCAAGGAGAGTGACAACCTGCCGGACTCGACCACGGCCAAGTCAAGGATTTCATTGATCAATTCCAAGAGATACCATCCCGCGTGGAGGATCTGGTCGATGCTGCCTTTCTGAGAAACCGTCGGCGGGGGCGAATCCGAATCCATGAGCTGCGCGAACCCGAGAATCGCATTCAAAGGAGAACGAAGCTCGTGGCTCATGCTGGAGAGGAAATCGGATTTCGCGAGGTTCGCCTTTTCCGCGATGGCCTTTGCCGTTTCAAGTTCGAGCGTGTTTTCCTGCAGGACTTTATCCCATCGCTTGCGCTCGGTCACATCGCGCGCCGCGGCGAAAACGCCCTGGAGAACGCCGTCGCGATCGTGCAGCGTTGCGGCATTGTAAGACACCACCGTTTCCTGGCCATCCTTGGCGCGGGCGGTGAGTTCATAGTCGGTCACCTTGCTCTCACGCAGGACTTTTTTGATTCCTGCTTCAGCGCGTGCCGGATCGGTGAAATAGTTCTTAAAGTAGGCGCCTATCAGCTCCTCACGGGAACAGCCGGTGAGCGATTCCATCTGATTGTTCACGTCGGTGATGATCCCGCCCGGGTCGGTGGTCATCAGCGCGTCAATGTTAGACTCAATGAGCGAGCGGGTGTAAAACTGCTGGTCCCGCAGGCTTTGATCGAGCTTGGTTCGCTCCTCTTCCACTTGCTGGCGCGCCGTGTTATCGGTGCCGATCAAGAGATAGCCGATGATCGTCCCATGCGCATCGCGCAAGGCGGTTACCGACACCATTGCCGGGAAGCGACTGCCGTCCTTGCGAATATAGGTCAACTCGTAGATGTCCTCGATCCCGCGCGAGGCTTTGAACACCAAGGCCTCAAATCCGGGAGCAATGGTCACACCCAGTTCCAGGCTCAATGCCGCCGCCCGGGCGATGACTTCCTGAGGATCCGAAATTTCCGCTGGAGTGACCTTATTCATCACATCCTCCGCCGTGTATCCGAGCATGCGCTCGGCCCCGACGTTGAAGATCTGGATCACGCCGGCGGCATCGGTTGCAATGCTCGAGAAGTTCGCACTGTTGAAGATCGCGTTCTGGAGCGCTCCGGCCTGAAGGAGAGCCTCTTCCGCTTGTTTGCGAGCGGTGTTGTCGGTGCCGATCAACAGGTAGCCGATGATGGCGTTTTGATCGTTGCGCAATGCCGTGACAGAAACCACCGCCGGAAACCGACTGCCGTCCTTACGAATATAAGTCAGTTCATAAATGTCCTCGATCTCGCGTGAGGCTTTAAAAACGAGGGCTTCGAAGCCCGGAGTGATCGGAGTGCCGAGTTCCACGCTGAGCGCGGAGGCACGTGCGATGACTTCTTGGGGATCAGAAATATCGGCGGGTGAAATCCGGTCCACCACGTCGGCCGCCGTGTATCCTAACATTCGTTCGGCGCCGACATTGAAGATCTGGATCACGCCTTTTGCATCCGTGGCGATACTTGAAAAGTTCGCGCTGTTAAAAATGGCGTTTTGGAGCGCCCCGGCTTTCACCAGCGCTTCTTCGACTTCCTTGCGGGCCGTGAGATCCCGCAGAATACCGGTGTAGTAGCTCTGGCCGCCCAAGGACATTTCGCAGGTGACGATTTCCAAAGGAAAAACGCTGCCGTCTTTGCGTCGACCGCTGACTTCGCGTCCCGGTCCCCGGCTGGACTTGTGCGCGTCGGCACTTGAGGTCTGTAGCAGGTCAGCCTGCAAGTCCCCCTCCAGTCCTGGAATGAGCAAACTCAGATTTTGACCGCGCAGTTCGGCCGTGGAAAAGCCGAACATTCGCTCGGTCGCCGGATTGACGGTCTCAATACCGCCTCCACTGGCATGCACGGTAATGATGCCATCCACCACGGTATTAAGTATCGTCTGCACGAATGCTGAACTGTCGCGTAGTGACTGCTGCACCGCGTATTCCTTCGTGACATCCCGAAACACCAGCACCGCACCGACGATCTGATGATCTCGATCGCGGATTGGCGCGCAACTGTCACCAATGTCGTATTCGGAGCCATCGCGCGAGATCAAGACCGTGTGGTTTGCGAGTCCTTGGACGGTGCCATGTTCCAAGGCATCCGCTACCGGGATCAATGCGGGTTCGCGGGTGTCTTTATGAATGATTTGAAAGACCTCGGCCACCGGCTGACCGAGGGCGTCCGCCCGGCTCCACCCGGTGAGTTGCTCAGCGACGGGATTCAAGGCGGTGATCCGACCACCTGAGTCAGTTACTAGCACCGCGTCGCCGATTGAGTTGAAAGTCACACCGAGCTTTTCCTCGCTCTCCTGTAACGTATGATTGGCCTTCAGAAGCTGGGCGTTGGTGTGCTCCTGAGCCTCTAGCAGGTGCTGCGTTTCGAGATGCACTCGGCTCTTGAGTCGGAACCGGGATTCTCGATAGATGAAATAGCCGAACGCAAAAGCCCAGACTAAGGTGCAAAGGCTGACGATCACAATAATCGAAAAGAGCATCCGACCGCTCGCGCGATACTCAATTTCGCGTTGTTTCAGCGACTCCTCCTGAAGGATCATGAAAGCATTCAACTCGGAGCGGATCGAGTCCATCAACCGCTTGCCGGTCCCACCGCTGACCGTGGCGATTGCCGCGGCCGAATCCTGCTTGCGTTTCAATTCGACAGCCTGAGAAACGTGCGCCAACTTTGCATCCAATAAGGGACTGATGGCCTCGATATGGCTCCGACCTTCGGCAATCGACACCGCTTGCGTCAATTCTTTCAACTGGGTTCGCAGGTCACCGCGAGCCTGGGTGTAGGGTTCTAGGAAGTCTTCGTTACCGGTCAGCAAAAAACCACGCATCCCGGTCTCCATATCCTTGACGTCGGACAGCAATTCCCCGGCGCGATGGATGACCTCCGTCGTATGCTGCCGAGCAGCTGCGCATCTCGTCATTTCCCCGAATGTCCAGAACGAGGCCACCGATCCCAGCACGACGAGTAGGATTGCTCCGGCAAGCGAGCCGCGCACTTTAAGGGAGTCCTTCAAAATGAGATCCCCTCTCCGGCAAATCCTGCGGCAATCCTGTGAGGCGCGGTGGGCTTCAGGAGTGCCTGCGGCTCAATGCCGATCGGGCGAAAGGCATCGGCCCGCTTCCCTCCGAACTCGGAAAGACCTATTGGGGGCGAATGGTGAAAAATGAAATGCATGAATTAAGGGTTCTGGAGCCTTGCCCTTATCAGGCACTGCTGGAGACAGTGTAGCAAGGTTTGAAACAACCGTCATGGGGTGATCACCCCATAGACGAGCAGCTCAAGCCCGGGGTGACTTCCTTAAAGCGCGCTTCTTGGTTCCAATGCGGCTTTGTGGAAACTCCACCCGAACGCTGGTAAATGTCTCGGGAGTGGACTCCACATGGAATGTGCCGCCGATCATCTCGACCCGCTCTTTCATGCCGAGTAGCCCGAGCCGGCCGTTCCTTTTTGAGCCCGCTATACGCGCCACTTCGAACCCTTTTCCATCATCAATGACCTGCATTTGGATCACGCCGTC
>JAYWDF010000985.1:0-2844 GCA_043779985.1 Akkermansiaceae bacterium
GCGTGGTGCGAAGCGCTGGCGCTTTACGGCGCAGGCGGAATTTTTCGAGAGGACGTGTTCTTCGCCATGGGCGGGCGTCCTACGATGGACATCGTCGTCGAGCTGAATGACGAATATAACCTCCGGCTCGATCCCACCGCGGTGGCGATGGCGAAGCGGGAATTCTTCCTGAAGCGTCTGAACACCGTGACTTTGATCGAAGAGGTCGCCGCATTCGCTGAGAAAATCCGGGGCAAAATGCCGATGGCGATCGCGACCGGCGGTTCTCGCTTCGTGATCGAGAAGACTCTGAAAATCGTCGGGATTTCCGATTGGTTTGACGAGGTGGTGACCGCCGACGACGTGGACAATGGCAAGCCTGCGCCTGATATTTTCCTAAAAGCCGCGAAGCTGTTGCGGGTGGAACCCTCCAGGTGCCTGGCACTTGAAGACGCGCCGGCTGGAATTATTTCCGCCCAGAGTGCCGGGATGCAGGTGGTCGCGATTCCCTGCCCGCTTGCCGCAGTCTGCTAACAGCGGAGCTCGGCGAGCTTTGAAATCAGCATGTCGACCGTCGCCGTCGGGTGGGCCGCGGACAGGCTAATCCGCAGTCGGGCGGTGCCGCGCGGCACCGTAGGGTAGCGGATGGCAGGCACCAGATATCCTGCTTGCTCCAGTGCTGAGGCTGCGGAAAGCGTTGCCTCGTTGGTTCCTAACAATCGAGGGACGACCGGTGTCCTGTTGGATGAGAGGCGGGCGATGTTCCGCTGGAGCTTTTCCCGGAGGATGTTTCCCGCTTGGGAGCGGATCAAGGCAAGCGATGCGATTGCCGCGTGCGCCAATGCCGGAGGCGGTGCGGTGGAGTAAATGAATGAGCGGGCCCGGTTCGTGAGAAGCTCGATCCATTCGCGGGAGGCGGTGACGTAGCCGCCGGAGAGACCGGCTGCTTTGCTGAGTGTGCCCATCTGGAAGGTGATCCGGTGCTGGAGGTTTTCCTGCTCGGCGAGCCCCATGCCGTGCTCGCCTAGGACTCCGAAGCCGTGGGCTTCATCAAGCAGCAGCAGGGCGTTATGATATTCTGCTAGATCGACGATCTCCCGCAGTGGGCAGAGGTCGCCGTCCATGCTGAATACGGATTCGGTGGCGATGAGGATGCGCGCGGTGGGCGAGGTCGCCCGGGCGGACTTCAAGAGCCGCTCTAACTTCCCAAGATCGTTGTGCGGAAATACCCGGAGGATAGCGCCGGAAAGCCGCGCCGCATCCACCAGGCAGGCGTGGGAAAGCTTGTCGAGCAATACGAAGTCGGATTTCCCGACGACGGCGGGAATGACCCCGAGGGCGGTGGCGAAGCCCGACGAGAAGGTGAGGGCTGCCTCAGTCTGCTTCGCCTCGGCGAGGGCCTCTTCGAGCAGGCGGTGCGGCGGCAGCGTTCCGCAGACCAGCCGGGATGCGGCGGAGCCTGCGCCGTAGCGCTGCACGCCCTCGACGAACGCCGCTTCGATTTCTGGATGCCTTGCGAGGCCGAGGTAGTCGTTGGATGCGAAGTTCCAGAGCGGACGCCCGTCGCGGACGACTTGGACTCCGGTGGGTGAATCAAGCGGGCGCAGGCGGCGCAGCAGTCCCTCGGCAGCGAGTTGGCGGAGAGACTCGGCGGGACTTGGCATCAGGACTGGAGGTTTCCGTTAGGATCCGGAAGCCGGGCGCTCGAGAGCCCATGCCAGCAATTTGCTGGAATCCGTCCACACGTGCGGCGTGGTGGATTTCAAGACAACCACGATGACGGAACGCCCGTTGAGCGAGCCGCTGCAAACAAGGCATCGGCCGGCTGCGTTGGTGGTGCCTGTCTTCAACCCATCACAGTAAGGGACGGTCTTGAGGAGCTTGTTAGTGTTTTCGATCAGCCGCGTGTGACCGTCATTGAAGCGGAAGTCGAAGGACTTGGTCGCCGTGAAGGAGCGGATGAGCGGGCTGCGGTAGGCCGCGCGGGCGGCGATGGCCATGTCGCGGGCGGTGGAGTACTGCCCTGCCATGGGGAGGCCGTTAGGGTTGATGAAATTCGAGTTCCTCATGCCGAGGGCTGCGGATTTCTGGTTCATGATTGCGGCGAACGATTCCTGGGTTCCACCGACGTCGCGGGCGAGGGCGCGGGCGATGTCGTTCGCGCTTTTCACCATGAGTACTTTCAACAATTCGCGGCGGGGATACACTTCGCCGGGCTTGACACCGAGTTTGGTAGGTTCGCAGTTCTCGTCGGAGGCCTCGATGGTGACGGGCTTGTCGATGTTTCCCGCATCGAGAACGCAAAGTGCGGTGATGATTTTCTGCGTGCTGGCGACGGCGCGAGGTGCGTCGGCGTTTTTCGCATAGAGGACGCGGCCGCTGGTCACATCAATGACGATGGCACTCTCGGCAGCAACCGGTGGCGGGGCGTTAGCTGGAATGGCTGCGACGTGGAGCGGTTGCTCGACGTTGAGGGCTTGCGCGGGCTGGCCGGGGATCGGCAGCAGCCGGGGTGGCGGATTCCCTCCGCAGGCAGTGATCAGCGCAGCGGTAAACGTGAGAGCGGCGAGGCGAACACAAAAGAATCGTGACATGCGGGGCATCATCCTCATCGGCGGCGGGGCATCAAGTCGGGATTGTGACAATTCTTAGAATCGCTGGATCAAGGACTTTTCGGCGGAAGCAGGCTTCCGTCCATTTCGCCACCGGGCGAGGGAAGGGTGGGTTCTTTGAAATCAACGGGGCCATTGAAGAACCAGAAGGACCTCTTGCGCGCATGGGTGTTTTCGAAGGCAAGTGCCCGTTCCTGACCGGTCGGAAGTTTCTTCAGATCCTTTTCCCGGACCTCGACGACTTTTACTCCGG
>JAYWDF010000986.1:0-8230 GCA_043779985.1 Akkermansiaceae bacterium
CGCCGCTCTTGGGCCGGAGTCGTTTTGGGGTTTTCACCCTGCCGGACATGCCACTTGCCGTCATCGCTGAGGATCAGCACGGAGCCATCCGTTTCGTCCCCGAACACCAGCGCCGCTTCCGGATTCAAATCGTGAAAATCCACCTCCATCTCCACGGGCAGCTCGTCCCGCCCCCCGCTCCACTGGAACAGTTTCGGGCCTTGGGCGTCTTGGTCCTCAAACCGGTCGCGATAATCCCCGGCGACGATCAAAAATCCGCCGCGCCATTTCACCATGTCCCGGAATCCAAGCCCGCCGAGATCGAGCCGGACCGGATCGCCGAACACCGCGCGTCCGCCTTCGTGGATCAGGGCGTTCGGATTCAATAGCGGCAGCAGGATCGCCATGCCATCCTTGATCGGATTGCGGAAGCCGATGTAGAGCAGGTCACCATCCGCACAAAGGGATTCGATGTTGAAGCCTCCTTTTTCCTTGGGTGCCTTTTCCGCCAGCACGGCAGTCTGCAATGCCTTCAGCCGTCCATCTCTCAGGATATCATCCACAAGCCTCGTGTAGGGAGAGCCAGTCATTTCCAGTCGCGTGTCCGCACCGGTCCCGCTGATCTTCGTCGCAAAAAACACCCGCCTTTCCGGGCACTCCATCCCGCCGCTGTCCCGCGCGTGGGAACTGATCCAATAGATCACCTCGCCGATCCGCGCCGCGCTCTCGATGTCCGCCTCCCGGAACGTCACGGCGTCACGCTTCCGCTTCTTGGGAAATGGACCCCAGTCATTCAAATTCAGGAGCTCCACCCCCTCCGTTCCGCCCTCTGTCGGATAGAGTCGCAGGATGTTGTCCTCATCCGTCGCACCCACGAAATGCTCCGGTCCACAAGCGAACCCTGCGGATCCATCCCAGGCACCGAAGTGGATCAGGGGAGCGGTGAGGGTCGGTTTCATGGCGGGCGTGGTGGGGGAGTGGACCAACCTGAATGGGAAAATGCAAACCACGAACCACACGAAGACCCACGAAACATGCCCACGTTCCAGAGTCGGCTAGATTCATCGGCCGGGTGATGGATTCAAACCGCGTCCTGAGGAGCGTGGACCCTGCCGTACCCCCAAGGAGCGGCGGTCTCCGAACCGCCGGGCCAATGCTCCGCGCCCAAGGCTCCAGCAGGTTCTTCCCCCCTTGGGGCCCGACAAAAACCGTAGCGGCGATCACCGGTCGCCGCGAATGCCCATCTCTCCGCCAAGGGTCCTCCCTGCCAAAAGCCCCAAGCACCCGTGACCCGGTGCGTTCGGTAGCCAAAGAAATGCTTTGTCGCGTCACCCGATGAGCGTCGATGCCAAATGACCGCGCAAAAACTCCCCACCTGTCAACACATCGTCGTCGTGTGTGACAGCACCTCCCCGAATCGAAATCGCAGAAAATGCCCCTGCCATTTTCTGCCCAATCGAAAAATGATCCAGCTCTGCAATTTGTTGAAATAAGTAATCTGGGCCCATTCTTCAAATTACCGTGCAATGCTTGTTCACCGCTAATAACCCCATAGAGACGTGATAGCCGTGGCCCATTGGCAGAATCATTTCAACTGCATCGCCATTGCTTGAAATTCTCAGTTGAACTGAAGAATCGTATGAAAAATCCTTATGCCTCTCCCCACGGATTTACGGTCGTGATTCGACCGGATGATCTTCACCGGGACGTCTGGATAGATTGCCACCGCAAGACTTTCTATCAAACTTCCGAGTCTATCATGAATCACCTGATGCCAGGTTTCACAGGTGCCACCTTGGGCGTAGCCGATCATGCCGCCGAATTCGCAGTCGCTGGAATACTGGCCGCTGAGGAAGCATCCCAAACCTGCGGGTCCGAGGTATGCTCCGATTGCATGTCCCGGCCCGAGCCTCTTCGCCTCCCAAGAAAATCGATGGAAACCCGATCCCGTGTTGGCGACAAACTGCAAATCGATCTTGGACCGCCGTTTGCCCACCCGCCGATTCGTTTTAGGTCCTCCGGGAGGAGTGACGGGATGCTGGTCATGCACTTGGAACATTCTCATGACGGGTGAGGGATCGGTTCCAATCACCTCTGCCATTTCGCGGGCCAGATCGCCGGTGATCTCGTCTTCCTCGCTGCTTTGACAGGCCGGGGCGTCGAGCCTCGCGTAACCGGCGGACAGGATGCGATGCGCGTGGCCGATGAAGGCGTCGATGAAGACGCGCTTGGACCCGGTGGCGAGATCTCCGCTGGCATCGTTGGCGGGAATCATGTTTCCGCGGAGGTTGAAAGATGGTCTGCGATGAGTGAACCGGCATCCAAGGTCGCCTGCGCCACCGTCCATTGGAACCGTTGCGGTGGCTTCAGGAGATAGGTTTCATCTCCACGATAGTAGCGGAGCGCCCTGCGGAAGTAGGTCCACTGGGGATGCCGCTCCTTCAGAAGCGCGAATGTCTCGGCGATCTCAAGGGTGTTTGCCGTCGGTGTATTTTCGATTCGGATGGCGCCGCGTGTTTTCGGTGGACTGGGAGGAGAAATGCGGAGCAGCAACGCCCCGTTGATTCTCAACACGGCGATGTCATGGCCGCTGCGGCTTTCCAAACCGAGAAAACCATCAAGGTCTTCTTTGAGTGCGCGGCAATAGGCATTCAGATCTTCATCATCAGGTGGGCGAACCGCTGGCTCTCCGACATTACCGTCATTGAGATAGATCCGGGTTCCGACGAGGCTTCCGATCAAATCCTGTTCGCGTGCGGATAGGCCGAACGCACTAGCCACGAGTTCATTTAGCTCACGGATCAGCCCGTCGGATCCCGACGACTCTTCGTTGCCGCCGAAGTTGAACTCGGCATCCATGGAGGCCTGAGTTCCTAACCGTTGAGGCTTTGTCTTAACCAGTCGGTCATGAAGACGGGACCAATGAGTGAGTTGCTCCTTCGTAAGGCCACCAATGGGAACTGAAACTTCGCGAAGCGACTTCAGTGTGGAAACGTCGCGTTTAATCCCAAGTTGAGACGAGCTTAGAAATTCATGATATCGCGCGAAGTCCGAGCTGAGGAACAACGCCAGAGCCTTCAGGAAGCGAACGTCATCTTTGGGTGAAACGATTCCGATCTGCCTTGGTGGAACTACCACAAACTCATTGCTGAAAATCGCAAAATTGCGGGCGGCGCTCACGATCACATGAGGCGGGCGGCACACCGAAAAGGGAAGTTTCACCCGTCCGCTGCGAACCCAGCGCTGCTCTTTCGGGATTTCCGAAATGCAGCTTCCAGGCAACACAAAAACCCGCCGCCACTTTGCCAGTTGTTTCGCATCAAAGGTCTTTTTTCCGACGAGTTCAGAAACCTCCTCAAGTGGCTCCGATTTGGTGAAAGCGCGGTTTTCAAGCCCTTGGGAAGCAATGAGCAATCCATCGTCTTCCAACTGCCCGAAGCTCGGAAACTTCCGCTTCAGTCTCTCCAGCAGCGCGGCATCCGCCGGGCAGCCCCATGCGGCGATCTTCCATGGCAAGGATTCTCCACTCGTGATCGCCGACACTGGAATCTCACGAACATCGCTCGAATCGATGGTGATGACCCAGGACTCGATGCGTTTTCCTTTTTCCCTGGGGCGGGTGACTTCCTGATTCGCCACCATGGGTGAGAAAACCCGCACGGTTTCGCCTTCATCTTCTCCGCCGTGTTTGAAAAACAGCGCGGCGGCTGGGACTCGGAATCTGCCGTTCGCCAGAACTTCCGCCAGATTGGAGAAGTTCACCACCGTGGTCACATCGAACTGGGAAAAAAATCTGGCGCGGAAGGACTTTGCCGCCGTTTCGAAAAGGGACATTGCCGGCAGCAGAAGTGCCGCGCGACCGCTTGGGGCAAGGTGCTCCTCGACTTTCCATGCGATGGCTCGGGCCACCTCGTTGTTGCCGACCGGATGGCTTTCCGCGTGGTTCTTGATCCACTCGGCAGCGGCTACGAATTCCTCCTGCGGCTTTTCCAAGCTGATCTTCCGCCATGGCGGGTTTCCGATGACCCAGTCGTAAGGCTGATTCTGTGCCCGCGATGGCCCGGGGGAAGTGAAGAAGTCGCCATGGACGATGTTTTCGCCACGTAGGTTTGGAAGCTTGAAGTTGTGAAATGGCGGTTCGAGATCGGGCGGATCGATGTAGTCGAGTAACGTCAGCACGAGGCTGAGTTCTGCGACGCTGCAGGCATCAGGATCGCGATCGATTCCGAAAATTGAGTTTTCGAGAAGCTCCCGAAGTTGGCCGGGTTTGGGGTTGGAGCCGTTGGGGAATTCCCGCTCGATGAGTCTGCGATAGCACTGGACGAGGAAAGCGCCGGATCCACAGGTGGGATCGAACACTTTCATGCCACGCCGCAGCGGAAGTTCACTGTCCAACTGCGAGAGCATCAGGTTCACCACCGGAATCGGGGTGTAATACGCACCGGTCCTTCTGGCGATGCCGTGCCCGCTAGCCATCGGCGTGTCTTGGAGAAATTGTTCGTAAACGACCGAGAGGGTTTCGACCGGAATGAAGGAGAAATCGTAAGCCGGGAAATCGAGATGGAGTTGGTGATCGCCACCCCCCGTTATTTCCTCGCCCGCAAAAATCCCGGAGACCCATTTCACATGCTGGCTCTTGAGGCCACTTTTGCGCGAGAAGTCGATGGGGAAGACTCCGCCGTTGAGCCAGGCATCCAGTTTTGATGAAACTTCTTTTAACCCATCGAAAGTCGCATGCGCTCCGAAGATGCTGCTTTCATCGATGCCCCAGCGTTCGAGCTTTTTGGAGGAGAGAATCCCGCGATCCCGGAGATAGTGTAGATAGACGTATTTCCCGATCAATGCATGGGATGTGGAGCGCGGGAGTTCCCTCGCCTGAAGCTGGGTGTCGAGTTTCTTGAGATTGCCGAGCAAACGGACATTGAGTCGAGTCTCAGGGCTGACCTTGGAAGCCAGGCGATCCCACGATTTTCCGGAATCGATGCTTTCGGCGGAAAAGTTCGCCAATCTTACGACTACGTCTTCTTCCCGTGCGAGAGGCTCCAAGATCCCGCGAGTACCGCCCGGATCTCTCGCCGCGTAATCGAATCCGGAAAAGACTCTCACCCCTTGAGGGCTTGAGAGCACAAGGCAGGGAACAATGTCCTGATTCCAGACGAGTTTATGGATCTCGCTGACCTTGCCCTCGTCGGGCACTTCGCAAACGTAAACCAATGGGACCGCCCCGCCGGGAGCTTGGAGCGTGTAAGCGCCGCGCAAGGAAAGTTCCGTACCCGCTTTCCGCAGGACATGCGCGAAGGCGCCGACATTTTCCCACGTGAATTTGCTCGGGCGGAGAAAATTCGGGGAGCTGTCGTAGCCGAGAGCGGAGATGGTGTCTGAAGCAGTCAAATTGTTCTTTTGAACAGTTTTTGTCGATTTGGCATTTCGAGTCAAGGATCGGATTTGGATTTCGCAAAACCCACGTCTCAAGTGCGCCGGAGACTTGCAACCAGGTGCTGATGTGGCGAGGGAAAAGCACGAGTTTCACTGCGTTCAAGAAACCTAAATCCCGACCCTCCCCACTTCCAGCCCGCGCCCGGCCACTTCTGAGGTGCGATCGCCTACTTTAGGGCCGCCCCGCCGCCCCTTTGGGCAGCGTGAGCGCACCTTCGAAGTGGGGAGAGCCACTTCCGGGCTTCGGTGATCCACTAAGAACCTGCGGCATCGCACTTCGGAACCGCGTCGTCGCACCTCAAAGCCGCGCAACCGCAGTTCCGAAGTGGGAGGGGGGACTTGGGAAGTGGGTACCCCCACCTCGGAGGTGGGGGTAGGCGGCCGTTTGGAACGGCCTTTTCTCTGAAAAAATGAGCCGCCACCCGGAATTCCGGATGACGGATCACTGAATACCAACGAATTACAGAGAAATCTCAAACTGGGGACGGCGGCGGGGTAGCCGGTGCATCGGAGACCTGGGCGAAACGCTCCGCCAGCTCGGCGGCGAGCGCCTTGGCACCCGGAACATTCACCTTCGCGGCGGCTTTGATGGAATTGTAAACGGTGAGACCCGTCACATACGCCTCGGAACCCGCTGCCAGGTTCGTGTCGTACACCTTCTCATGGAGCGAGGCCAACTGCATCTCGATCCCCTGGAGGCGGAGCGCCAGATCGTAGTCTTTTTTCATCGCCGGAATATCCGCGTAAGGCGGGATGAACTGCGGATTGTTCCCCGCGATCTCCAGCGCCTTGGAGACAAACGACTGCGTGGCGCTCCCCATCTTCGGCATCGCCTGCCGCTCTTGCGAGGTCAGGTTGATGAGGAAATCGAGATTCGTCTCAACTTGGGCGAACGCCGCGAAAACAGCAGCGCGTTGGGCATCAGTGACGGTGGCGTCTATATTGGTGTAGGGCATGGTGGTGTTTGTTTGAGATGAGACTGGTGCGGAGATGGGTGGTGAGAGATCTAATGGAACGAGGTAGGGTTCACGCGGGTTGGAGTTCGTAATTCTCGCCGTTCACGACGGCTGGGGTTCCTGGCCAGAATTCAAAGGTCACCCCTGAGTCCACCCCGCCGATGCGGGGACTGGAACTCCTGAACCCGAGCGCCTTGCCCGCGGCGATGGAGAGTTCACCGATCCTGCCTCGGCCACTCACATCCGCGACGACGGCGTCGACCGTTTTCCCTTTGTAGGTAACTCGTGCCCTGCACCCGATGACCACTCCTTTTGCGACCATGCGGATGATCGGGTTGACGACGACGTAGGGCACGACCGTGGAATCCACATAACGAGTCTTCACCCCGCGTCCCTTCCACCGATAGGTGGTGCTGGAGTAGCAGTTCCCGTCGGCATCGGTCAATGGATGGCCGGAGCCGTCGTTGATCAAAACGCTCTTCCATCCGCTATCAGGATAGCCGGCAGAGCCATGGATGTCGTCGAGGCCCTTATTGTCGAGACGGTAGGCAAAGGGGTTGCCGTTTTGGCCGTTGGCGCCATCCGCATCAATGGTGGCGTGGCTTTGCCAGTGGACCCGGCCGTCCACTTCTTGGGTTACTGAAACGCCGTCGATGGTTGCTAGTTTTGTGCTCATGAAGTGATATTAGATTCTGGAGAGGTAGTAGTGGCATGAAGACTCCGCGGGATGGGCTGCGCTTCTATCGTCTGTGCTCCGGCTGTATCTTCTGTTGCGAGGAAGGTTTTCGCAGCCGCACTAGGATCAACCGTAGGGAGGCTCTTGCTGATAAACCCTTCAATGAAATCGGCTCCGGCATAACCGGCTGCGAGAAGCATCAAAATACTTTGCTGAGTGATGTTCATGCTCTCTGCGAGAAATGGAATGGTAGCAAAGGTGCCTGCGATCCCCCCGATGAACAAACTGACAAGTAGCTCTGCGCCCTTGAAGTTTTGGGCAAAAGTTTCTTCTTTGGCGGCTGCTACGTCATGGGTCTTTTTGAGGCCGACGATGACGCGAGCCCCTTGACCGACTGCACCAAGCCCACAGCCAAGACCGAGTGCTTGGATGGCATTTAACGTGATGAGAAAATCTGGATCGGACATGGATATTTCAGCGGATAGGAATGCTGTTGGGATCGGTTGTGATTTTTGTGATCTCGGCACCCAGATCCTTGGCTTTCTCTGGATTCACCATGGTGACTTTTTGGCTATCCCTATCGGGACCTTCGGGTGTGCCACCTGCGGCGGCGATCGCGGCCTCGCCGGTGGCACCGCTGGAAACGAAGTCGAATGCGATCCCATTCCATGCGTCATGGGTTGGAACCCCTTGAATTTTTAGTTTCGAAATCGTTGGGAGGGCATCGCCCACAGGTAAAAATTTGGATTGGAAGTTTTGCCACCAGTAACCGGAGTGAACAGGAGGTACTGCGGCGAAGGAATGACTTTCAAACCCGGCATTCATGCTCACGGGGGTCACTGGGTCGCCTTTGAATTCGGCATTCACGTCATAGGCCACAACGTGACCCAGCATCGTGATGTTAGTGCAGGAACTGAGGGGCGCGAGTAGTGCCAGAATCAGGAAGTGGGAGGTTTTCATAATGGTCTTTGGTCAAGTGGGGTTGTGATAGGATCGGGTTCAGGAATGGGGCCCTTGATAGCCGGTGGATTCACCCCGGCGGCGGGTGCCGCCGGGGTTACTGCTGGAATTTCTGGCTTTGTAGCGAAATCCAAGGCATGTCCACCTTGCGCGGCGATGATAGCAGCACGGCCTGTAGCCATGACTTCCGCAACCTCGGGAACGCGGAAGGGATGGGTGATTC
>JAYWDF010000987.1:0-2836 GCA_043779985.1 Akkermansiaceae bacterium
GCGGCGGGCGAAGAGCGTGGCATCTCCGGCGATGGCGTCTAGCAGGAGGCGCTCATAGGCTTCCGGGCTGCCTTTGCCGAAACTCGTGGCGTAGTGGAAATCCATTTTCACCGGCTCAAGGCGCAGGCTGGTGCCGGGGATTTTCGAGACCATGCGCAGCGAGATTCCTTCGTCCGGCTGAATGCGGATGACCAGCACGTTGCCGCCGGGAACTCCGCCGGCGATCGCGTTGAACAACACGCACGGCGCGTCTTTGAAATGGATTGAAATCTCGGTGGACTTCTTCGGCAGCCGCTTGCCCATGCGGATGTAAAACGGCACGCCGCTCCAGCGCCAGGTGTCGATGAGCAGGCGAACGGCGACGTAAGCTTCAGTATCCGACTCGGGGCTCACTCGGTCTTCCTCGCGGTAGCCGGGAACCGGATTCCCATCGATGTAGCCGGCGGTGTATTGGCCGCGGACGACGTTTTTCGCGACTTTTTCCGGCGTGTCCCATTGGCGCAGTGAGCGGATGACTTTCACTTTTTCATCGCGCACCCCGTCGGCAGTTAGATCGGTGGGCGGCTCCATGGCGACGAGGCTGAGGAGCTGCAGCAGGTGGTTCTGCACCATGTCGCGCAGGGCACCGGACTTTTCATAGTAGCCGCCGCGGCCGCCTTCCATGCCGAGGTTCTCGGAGCAGGTGATCTGGATGTGGCTGATGTATTTGCTGTTCCAGAGTGGCTCGAAAATCGAGTTGGCGAAGCGCAGCACCATCAGGTTTTGCGCGGTTTCCTTACCGAGGTAGTGGTCGATGCGATAGGTGTCGCTTTCCTGGAAGGTCTCGTTGACGACTTGGTTAAGGTGCTTGGCGGTGGCGAGGTCGGTGCCGAAGGGCTTCTCGACGATTACCCGCGCCCAGCAGCCGGGCTTGGCTTCGTTGAGACCTGCGTTTTTGAGGTTGATGAGGATTTCATCAAAGAACTCAGGGGCCGATGCGACATAGAAAAGCCGGTTCCCCTTGCCGCCGTGTTCGGCATCGATGGTGTCGAGTTTTTGCGCAAGCTTGCGGTAGCCTTCGACATCGGAGAACTCGGAAGTGTGATAGGAAACGGTCTCGATGAAGCTGCCCCAGATGGTGTCGTCGTGACCGGAGCGCGAGACCTTGCGGTTGAGTTCCTCGAGTCCACTGCGGAACTCGGCGTCGGACTTCTCGCGCCGGGCGAAGCCGATGATTTTCACTCCCGTCGGCAGTTCGCCATCTACAGCAAGATTGTAAAGCGCCGGAATGAGCTTGCGGTGGGTGAGGTCGCCCGTAGCACCGAAGATGACGATGCTGCAGGGCTCGGCACGGGAGCGGGATACGAGGTCTTCGCGGAAAGGATTCATGGGGTAAACGCTGAAATTTGGAAAATCTGAAAAGCTGAAATTGGAAAATGGATGCGCGAAGCTCTTTCAGCTTCTCAGTTTTTCAGCATTTACCACGGCAGCGGGAAGGCCCTGTTGAAGGCGAATACCCGCTCGCGGATCGCGTGGAGCTTTGCGAGATTCGTGTGATCGGACAAGGCTTCGTGGATGAAATCGGCCACTTGCTCGACATGAGTTTCCTTCATGCCGCGGGTGGTGACGGCGGGCGTGCCGATGCGGATGCCGCTGGGCTTCATCGGGCTGCCGGTGTCGAAGGGGATGCCGTTCTTGTTGACGGTGATGCCGGCTTCATCGAGCGCGTGCGAAGCGTCGGTGCCGTTGAGTCCCTTGTCGCGGAGGTCCACGAGCATGACGTGGTTGTCCGTGCCGCCGGAGCAGATGCGGAAACCGTGATGCGTGAGCCGCGCGGCGATGGCTTGGGCGTTCTTGATGATTTGCGCGGAGTATTCCTTGAACTCGGGCTTGAGTGCCTCACCGAAGCAGATCGCCTTGGCGGCGATGACGTGCATCAGCGGGCCGCCCTGGATGCCGGGGAAGACTTGCGAATCGATTTTCTTGGCAAACTCGGCTTTGCACAAAATGATCCCGCCGCGGGGTCCGCGCAGCGACTTGTGGGTGGTGGAGGTGACGAAATCCGCATGCGGAAACGGGCTCGGGTGCAGTCCCGCGGCGACGAGACCGGCGATGTGCGCCATGTCCACAAACAGATAGGCGCCGACCTCGCGGGCCAGCTTGCCCATGCGTTCGAAGTCGATGATCCGCGAATAAGCAGACGCGCCGACGGTGATCAGCGCGGGCTTGAGCTCGCGGGCGGTCTTTTCTAACTCGTCGTAGTTGATCCGCTCGTCGTCGGGGCTAACACCGTAGTTGGTGACATCGTAAAAACGGCCGGAGAAATTCGCCTTGTGGCCGTGGGTGAGATGGCCGCCGTGGGCGAGGTCCATGGTGAAAATCTTGTCACCCGGCTTGAGCACGGAGAAGTAAACGGCGGTGTTCGCCTGTGAGCCCGAGTGCGGCTGGACATTGGCGTGTTCGGCACCGAAGAGCTCCTTGGCGCGGTCGATGGCGAGTTGCTCAACGACGTCCACGTTTTCACAACCGCCATACCAGCGCTTGCCGGGGTAGCCTTCGGCATACTTGTTCGTGAGGACCGAGCCTTGGGCCTCCATCACGGCAGGCGAGGTGAAATTTTCCGAGGCGATGAGCTCGATGTTGTTGCGCTGGCGATGCTCCTCGGCGGTGATTGCGGCATAAATCGCCGGGTCGGTCTCGGCGATGCGGCTGCCGGAGGATTTGCAAACGCGGGTTTCGTGGCGGCCCCCGGCGAACGCCGTGGCGAGGAAGGCGTCGGCCATGGCAATGGCGGTCGCTTCGTCGGTGAATTTGCCGCTCAGGCAGAGGACATTCGAGTCGTTGTGCTCGCGGGTGG
>JAYWDF010000988.1:0-2834 GCA_043779985.1 Akkermansiaceae bacterium
CTGGCCCAGGGCGCGTTCAAGGCGCTCAAGGAGAAAAGTAGCTATGAAACCTACGGCGGCAGTCCGCTGCTCGGGGTCAACGGCGTGGTGATCATCGCGCACGGGTCCTCGACTTCGCTGGCGGTGCGCAATGCGATCCGCGTCGGCATGGAAACCGTCGAAAACGGCGTGAATCCGCAGATCGAAGCGGCGCTGGCGCTGATTTCACTGACGACTCAGGCAGAGGCCTGATTTTAGGCATCGGGGACGTTCACTTCGCGCTTGTGGCAAGCGAGCGTGGGTTCCACTGTCCCGCCGCATGAGTGAATTGAAGTCCGCCAGCCAAGTTTGCATCGCCGGAACCGGCAGTTATGTGCCGGAAAGAATCCTAACCAACGCCGAGTTGGCGGCCACCGTGGATACCAGTGACGAGTGGATCGTCACGCGGACGGGAATCAAGGAGCGGCGGATCGCCGCCGAGGGGGAATTCACCTCCCACATGGCGACGCATGCCGCCAAGCGCGCGCTTGAGCAAGCTGGCCTCGCGGCCGAGGACGTCGAGCTCATCATCGTCGCGACCATCACGCCGGACACGCCGACGCCCGCGACGGCCTGCTATGTCCAACAGAGTCTTGGAGCGAGCCGCGCAGTCGCCTTCGACATCTCGGCCGCCTGCTCGGGATTCCTGTATGCGATGAAAATCTCCAAGCGCCTGATTTCCGACGGTGCCTTCAAGAACGCCCTGATCATCGGCGCGGAAAAACTATCATCGGTGACTAACTGGGATGACCGGAGCACGTGCGTGCTCTTCGGCGACGGAGCTGGAGCTGCGGTGCTGCGCCTCGCCGAGCCGGAAGAAGGATCCATCCTCGCGACCGAAATGGGGACCGATGGAAATCTAACCCATCTGCTCAACATCCCGGGAGGCGGCACCGCCTGCCCGATCACCGCGGAGAACGCGAATGACCACCTCCACACGCTCACGATGATGGGCAAGGAAGTGTTCAAGCACGCCGTGAACCGCATGAAGGAAGCGGCGGAAAAAGTCATCGACCGTGCCGGGCTGAAGCCGGAAGACATCGCCTGTGTGATTCCCCATCAGGCGAATCTCCGGATCATCGACGCCATCGCGGACCGCCTGGCTGTGCCTAACGAGCGGGTCTTTGTGAATCTCGACAAGTATGGCAACACCTCCGCGGCGGCAGTGGCCATCGCCCTGGACGAAGCGGCACGGACAGGAGCCTTCAAGCGCGGCGACCATATCGTGCTCGTCGTCTTCGGCGCCGGCCTGACTTGGGCGGCTGCGGCGATCCGCTGGTAGTTATTTCCCGAGAGGTTCCGCATGTCCCACCGCATCGCTCCGCTGGAAACTGAATCGATGCCGCCGGGCATCCCCTTCATCATCGGCAACGAGGCGGCCGAGCGGTTTTCCTTTTATGGAATGCGCACGATCCTGGTCGTGTTCATGGTGCAGTACTTGCACTTCATGGATGGCAGCGGCGGGCGCGGGCTTTCGGCGAACCAAGCGGTGGAATACTACCACCAATTCGCAAGCTGGGTCTATTTCACGCCGCTGCTTGGTGCCTTGCTAGCGGATATTTTCCTCGGGAAATATCTAACGATATTATGGCTGTCGATCGTGTATTGCCTCGGTCATGCGGCGCTGGCGTGCATGGGATCGTATGGGAACTCGCCGGTCTGGTTGTTCGCCGGACTTTTGCTCATCTGCCTCGGATCCGGAGGGATCAAGCCCTGTGTCTCGGCCCACGTCGGCGATCAATTCGGGAAAAAGAACCATCATCTGATTTCGCGGATCTATAACTGGTTCTACTTTTCGATCAACTTCGGTTCCTTCTTCTCGACGCTGCTGACGCCGTGGCTGTTGGAGAAGTATGGGCCGCACTGGGCCTTCGGGGTGCCCGGCGTGTTGATGGCCATCGCCACCTTCATGTTCTGGCTGGGGCGGAACCGCTTCGTCCACATCCCGCCGTCCGGCAGCGGGTTTTTCAAAGAGGCGTTTTCCCGTGAAGGCATCGTCGCGTTCGGGAAATTGATTCCGTTGTTCGCCTTCATCGCGGTGTTCTGGTCGCTCTACGACCAGACCGGATCATCATGGGTCCTGCAGGCGGAGCAGATGAATCTGAGATTTCTCGGAATTGACTGGTTAGAATCGCAAATCCAGGCGGTGAACCCGATTTTGATCCTAGTTTTCATCCCGCTGTTCACCTTCGTCGTTTATCCGTGGATGAACCGGGTCTTCCCGCTCACGCCGCTGCGGAAAATCGGCATCGGCATGGTGCTCATCGCCGCGTCGTTCGGTCTAACGACTCTGATCCAGACCTGGATCGATGCCGGCCAGCGGCCGTCGATCGGCTGGCAGATTGTCGCCTACGTGATCATCACCGCCTCTGAAATCATGGTGTCCATCGTCGGGCTGGAGTTCGCTTACACGCAGGCCCCCAAGGCGATGAAGTCGTGGGTGATGGCGCTCTTCTGGCTATCCGTCTGGGGAGGGAATCAATTCACCGCGCAGGTCAATCACTTCATCGACATTCCCTCGCCCGCCAAGGTGCAATTCTCGGAAGCGACCTCCAAGCTGCCGGTCGAGTGGCAGACGTCGCCGCGGACGGTGATGCTGCCCGGATATGACGGGGTGACGGGCACGGCGGACGATCTCGTCGCCCGCTGTCACCAAGGGCGGATCGAGTCGTTGGAAATCCCGGGGCGGCAGCTGTATTTCGTCGCGGCGAGTCGGATCGAAGCCCGTTCGACTCAAGGGTTCCCAGGCAATGACGATGGGCGCAAGTTACTGGCGGATGCCAATGACCCCTGGGGAAATCCGTTGGTGTATGACC
>JAYWDF010000989.1:0-2834 GCA_043779985.1 Akkermansiaceae bacterium
TTGCACAAGGAATACTACGGGGAGGATGCCTGCCAAGTCGCATGGACCACTCCGGACGGCAACCGGGAAATGATTCCCGGCACCGTGCTGTCCACCTTCGTTCCCACGGCAGATGACCGGGACGACGACGGCCTGCCTGACGCGTGGGAAGTCGCCAACGGTCTGGACCCGCATGACAACGGCCATCTCAATCCGAACAACGGTGCCCAAGGCGACCTTGATGGCGACGGCCTCGCCAACGCCGCCGAATGGAAAGCCGGCACTCGCGCCAATCTAGCCGATTCCGATGGCGACGGTGTGGACGATCGCGACGAAGTCGCCATGATGGAAACCGCCGCCCTCGAAGGGGATGCCGCGCCTTTCGAAAATGTTGCCATGCTCGCCGGCGCTTCTTACTCCGCCGCCTCTGCTGGGTGGACGCGGGAGGATCACAAAGCCAAACAAGACTGCGTCCGCGGTTGGCTGGAATACCCCGTGACACTGCCCGCCGCGGGCGTCTATCAACTCGATCTCATCCCCGTCACCGATGCTGCCGTATTTCGGGATTACGAAATCGTCTTCTCCGCCGATGGCGAAACCATCCAGCGCGAGACCATCACCGTCGCGGCAAACACCTCTGGCCACGCGAAAGTCCTCAGCCCATGGCTCGCCGCCGGCAGTCATACCCTTCGAGTCTTCATCGACAACTCCCGCTACTTCCGCCGCGTCACCGTCGATCAACTGGCGGTTCTCGCCGCCCGGCACTTTGGCCGATTCCGCTACGCTCCATCGTCTGCCTGACCGGCGGACTCGGGCTACGTAGCCTTTTACAGACAAAGATTTACACTACCGAACGCCGGTGAAGGCGACGAGGAGTGCTATGTAGGATTTCATATCATGTTATTCAACAGATTGCCTGTTACCATGACTGGAAATCCGCATATCCGCCATGGACCAATTGCTAAAAAACATGTAGATTTACGACAGAGTTCGCAGTATCCCGCACCATGAAATTAGCCGACACCACCAATGCCAGAGTCGCTGTAGGGATGCGAACGCTTGTCAGCAGTTCCAGCGACACGCGGGAGTATGGGCTTGCGGGAAAATTCCGCATGCACCTGGTGGGTATGTATTTCAACACGGTAGGCGCGGAATGGGGGTCGGATGGGGCGCGTGAAAGCGACTACCTGCACCACATCGACGTGTCGCTCTCCGGCAGGCGGCAGGTAGTCCATGATGGACGGGAGTATGACTTGGAGCCGGGGCAGGCATGGTTTCTGCCGGGGAATACACCGGTCGAGCGGCGTTGTGCGGTGCAGTGCGAGGTCTTGTTTTTCAAGTTCCATTGCGAATGGCTTCCCGGCGTGGATTCGCTCCTCGACTGGCGGGGACGGGAGCCGCGCCTGATCGACACGATTGATTTGGGCGAGTGGCGGCGCTGGCTGGAGCCGGACCGGATCATTGGGATGGGGGATTTGCTGGAGCTGCGCGCCCGGCTGCTGAGCTGGCTGGTGCGGGCGGTTCCTGAGCTCGACCAGGTGATTTCCGCCCATCTGTCGACCCACACACAGTTCATCAGCGTGTTCCAACATATTGAAAAGAACCTTGGAGCGGACCTGCGGCTGGGCGATCTGGCGCAAATTCACGGTACGTCACAAGGTGCCTTTTCCGTCGCTTTCACCCGCAGCACCGGCATCAGTCCGAAGGAGTATCTCACAAGGCGCATCAATCAGGAAGCGCTGCAACTCGTCATTAACACCAACTTGAAAATGAAGGAAATCGCCGACCGGTTGCGCTTTGCGGACGAGTTTTATTTCAGCCGGTTCTTCCTTAAGTTAAATGGTGCACCGCCGTCCCGATACCGGAGCAACTTCCGCGATCGCGACATGGTGAAACAGGTGTGAGGAATCCGGCGGTGTGGCCGGCCGCGGTTGTTTCGCTGCGACTACAGGCGGGGCTGATGGCGTGAAGCGGCAGGCCTGATGACGGTGACAAAGACGGGCGGCGCGCGGAAAACCCAATAACCGCGCGCCGGTTCGGGAATAGCCTCCCTCCAGAGGCAAAGTAGTGGAAGATGTCAGGGTCAAGCGGCGAAAAAGACAAAGCCTTCTCATTCGATTCCTTCTTCCGCCTAACGCTCAACATTCAACATTCAATATTCAATATTCTGTTGTCCCTACTGAAACGCATCCCGCGGTAATGCCGGATGCGAGTGTGGCCGTGCCTCCCACCGCGTTGAAAATGGCATTGTCAGGATCGGAATTGCTCCAGATCGAGCTGGTCCAGTTGGCATCGGAGGTATCAGTTGCCAGTGCTGGCACCGTTGTTTCATGTGAGATCCGCAGCGCTTGCGGCCGTGGAGATGCTGGCCGAAATGGCGGCGAAGAAGAGGGACTTGCGAAGGAACGGCCGGTAAAACAATTCGTTCCATGGCTGCTAGAGCTGCTGAGAAATTGCTTTCGTGCCCGCCGCACCGGGGAGCGACGGAATTGACAGCATTGAACGAAGGTGGAATTTCATAGGCCAAGTGATTGCCGGATCATGGACTGGAGATCACCCGAAGACGCAGGAAGCGGCGAGGCGGGTTACCGGTAGAAATATTAAAGCTGTCGGTCACCGTCACTGATTGACCGACCATGCCGGGGTTGGTGGCAACGGGTGCCCATGTCGAGAGATCGGAACCACCCTCGATGACGTAGGTGACATCGCCGCGTAAGCGGCTGAAGCTCAAGGTCAGGAAATTGCCGGCCCGCCCGAGAACAGGCCTCCCTGCGGACGCCGCCGAATCCGGGGCGGTTCCGAGCGCGTATTCGAGCAGATTCGTCACGCCATCGCCATCGGGATCAGCCGTGTCG
>JAYWDF010000990.1:0-2834 GCA_043779985.1 Akkermansiaceae bacterium
GCCTGAGATGATCATGATCGGCAAGGCGGTGCCGGCGGTGACGGTGGGTTTTTTCCAAGCCACGCTCATCCTGCTGGCGGCAGTGCTTATCTATCATGTGCCGTTTCAAGGGAACCTGGCGCTGCTTTACGGAGGGATGTTTTTCTACTCTCTTGCATTGGTGGGCGTGGGGCTTTTCATTTCCTCGATCAGCAAGACCCAGCAGCAGGCGTTTCTCGGGGCGTTCGTATTCATGGTGCCGGCGATTTTGCTCTCGGGCTACACGGCGCCGGTGGAAAACATGCCGATATGGCTTCAGCACCTGACGTGGGTGAACCCGGTGCGCTACTTTGTGGAAGTCGTCAAAGGAGTGTTTCTCAAGGACGCCTCGGTCTGGCGGGTGTGGACCTTGGTTTGGCCGCTCATGATCATCGGGTTCATCAATCTGTCGCTGGCGGCGCTGATGTTCCGCAGGAAGTCCGCTTAGGAAAGGCGCCACCGGCCGTGCGGCACTCGTTAGGGCGCTGCGGCGGCTTTCGCCTCGAACTCGGCTTTCGCCGCTTTCCGACACTCGGCGACGAAGTGGTTGCAGGCCTCGCGGCAGAGCAGGGGGATGGCTTCGGCTTCGGGCACGCTGCCGGGGATGCCGTTGAAGCGACTGGCCTCGCTGTCGTCGAGCGCGGTGTTTACATCGAGCTTCCAGAGAATCTTTTTCGCGCACTGATGGGCGGGCCCGCAGACTTCCCGAACGAGCTTCTGGGCTCCCGAATCGCTGATCGAGCGGGCGAAGCGATACATGCCGGTCTGGCGGTTGAGCTTGTCCCGCAGCGTTTCGATGTCGAGGGTGCCGGCTTGCTGGGCGAGGAAGAGTCCGACACAGGCCGGGTAAAACTGGTCCAAGGCAAGTCGCAGATCTTCGTCACTTTCCAGCGTCATGACCCAGCCGCCCCTCAGATTGACCTGCCCTTTGGTAAAGCGGTAAGTTCCGTCCTCGGCGTAAGTCGTAAGGTCGCGTGCGGCAGCCGGCCCTTCGTGGAGCGCGAGTCCGCCGAAATCTCGCGCGCTGGCCAGCTTGGTATCAGCATGGTGGAAGAGGGTGTAGCGGACATTTGAAACGTTCGCTTGAATCTCTATCTCTCCGATCCGGTGGATGCCGGATTCAAGCAGGGCTCGCAGTTTGAGGGCGATGGACATGGCGGTAGGTGAATAAGTGAAAATGAATGAAATCAGCTGAATCAGAGTATTTTATGAATCTGATCAAAGTCACCCACTTGGTCCAGGATGACATCCGCCAGCAGACGTTCGGTGCCGATGGCCGAGCTGTAATAGAGATCCTTCCCTCGGAGGTGATGAGGGTTGTGGCGGAACACCTCGCGCTGGCTGGCTGCCGCGCCGACCTCGCTCTCCATGCCCAGCATGACCGGAATGTCTTGGAAGGAATGGAGTCCGTCGGAGATGAAAAACGGGACCACGACGACGTTGGGCGTGTGGGAAAACCGATCCCAGTCGGCGATAAAGGGTTGTTCTTCCATGTAGGCGTCTTGCACGGCGGCGTAGCCAGCACCCGACGCGGAGATGTGCTCGACTTGATCGCGGATGGCCTTGGTCGAATTCTGGTTCAGTCCGGTGCCGTGTCCTGTGATGATGAGGGTGGTTTGCGCGGGATCGACTGTCGGAGCGACGTCTTTGGCCCGTTTGAGAATGAGGTCGGTCATCGAGGCGTGGACGCCGACAGGCAGACAGTAGTGGAAGGTTTTTCCGCGGACCACCGTGGTCGGGCCGCTGAGTTGGAGTTCCCGCGGGATCACTTCCTGGGTGAAGTAGCCTTCGCTGATGAAGTCCGGGACGACGTAGATCTCATCGGAATCGATCAGGTAGCTCGCCTCGCGGAGGGACGGCTCCTCCTTCCAGAAGCAGCAGTGAACCTCCTTGAACAATCCCCGACTGCGGATCTCGTCGGCGTGATCGAAGTAGGGGGTCGAGGAATCCGGGTTTTCAGTAGAACCGTGACCGACGATGAGTAGGGCGCTGGTTGGCTTGGGCGCGATGGACATGTGCCGAAGGTGGCAAGGCTTGCGGGGAATGCAAGGCGTGGAAAGTGACTGTTTTCGCGCCGGAATCCACCGGGGCCGGTGGTGGATTGCGGGTAAGTCGCCGCAGCTATTTGAAGGACCTGGCTGGGACGGCTCGATTTCAGCACAAGCCATCAGCGCGAACGTGACTTGCCGCCCGCCGGACGGGGGGGCGTCGCAGGGGTGTTTTCTTTGAATCGTTAGCACGAGATTTGGCGACGCAATGCGGGGGGCTTTCACGGGAGCGTGTCATATTTTGCTGTTTGATGGTTGAATCCGCCTTTGTTCTTCCGTTGAATCACTTAATCCACAGGATGGGTAGTGTAGATCGCTTGGGTGCCGGTTTCTTTTCGCTTCTGTCAGTGAACGCCGTTTCATGACAAGGTAGATCGCTTCCGGCGCGCTGAGATTCAACAAACGAAAGCTCACGATTCATGACCATTGATCCAAAGCTGGCTGAGGATTTGAAGTCCCAAGGAGTGCATGTCACTTCCTTCGAACAGTTGATCAACTGGGGGCGCTCCAGTTCGCTTTGGCCGCTCCAGTTCGGGCTTGCGTGCTGCGCCATCGAAATGATCGCCGCGACCATGGCGAAATACGACATGGCCCGCTTCGGCGCGGAGGTCTTCCGTCCATCGCCGCGGCAGGCGGACCTCATGATTGTTGCGGGCACCGTGACCAAGAAAATGGCGCCGCAGGTGGTCCGGTTGTATAACCAGATGGCGGAGCCGAAATATGTCATTGCGATGGGAGCCTGCGCGATTTCCGGCGGTCCCTTCAAGG
>JAYWDF010000991.1:0-8207 GCA_043779985.1 Akkermansiaceae bacterium
CTGTCGCCCTCGCGGGTGCCGAGCCAGACGCAGGTCTTGCCCTTGGCTTGGAGCGGTTGAGAGGTATCTGCTAGGGTGGTGACGCCGCTGGCATCCAGCTCCCGGAACAGGCGCTCGCTGCCGACGAGGTAGCGGATGGCCTCGATGGTGGCCTCCGCGCCCTTGCCGGCGGTGGATTGGAAATCCGTAGCGGCGGGCACTTGGATTTGCAGACTTTCTGCGCTTTTGACAATGGCGTGGGCGAGGGGATGCTCGGACTTCGCTTCTAACGAGGCAGCGGCGCGCAGGAGGGCCAGGGCGTGATCGGGCAGGGGGCGGGTGATCTCGAAAATCCCCTCGCAGGTGACGATTTCGGTGAGCGAGGGCTTGCCGACGGTGAGGGTGCCGGTTTTGTCGATGGCGACGATGTCGATCCTAGCGGCGCTCTCGAGGTGCGAGCCGCCTTTGATGAGGATGCCGCGGCGGGCGGCACCGCCGATGGCTGATAGAACGGTGGCGGGGGTGCTGATGATCAGGGCGCAGGGCGAGGCGACGACCATGATGGTCATGGCCCGATAGAAGGCCTGGCCGAAGGACTCTCCCGAGAACAGAAAGGGAACCAAGAACACGCCGATGGTGAGGAGGATGACGCCCATGGCGTAGTATTGCTCGGCCTTTTCCAGGAAGCGCTGGGTGGTGGATTTCTCGGACTGCGCTTCGGCGACCAGCTTGACCATCCTCGCGAGTGCGGAATCCTCAGAGCGCTTGCTGACCGTGAGTTCGATACCGCCGCTTTGGTTGAGGGTGCCGGCGAAGAGCGTGCTGCCGAGCGCCTTGGCGACGGGCATCGATTCGCCGGTTAGAGAGGATTCGTCGACGTTGGTGCTGCCCTCGGAGATCGTGCCGTCCACCGGGATTTGCTCGCCGGGGCGCACGATGACGACTTCACCGATTTCCAAGTCTTCGACGGCGACCTTGAGGGTGCCGCCGGCGCGTTTGACCAGGGCCTCGCTGGGGCGCAGGGTGAGCAGGGATTCGATGGCTTTTTGGGTGCGCTCCAAGGCGTGGCGCTGGAGCACGTTTGAGAAGCTGAAGAGAAATAACAGCAGCGCGCCTTCGAAGGGTGCTCCGATGATGGCGGCACCGAGTGCGGCGAGGACCATCAGGACGTCGACATCGAGCACCTTTTCCCGCAGCGAGGCGATGGCGGAGCGCACGCCTTGCTGGCCGGTGAAAATGTAGGCGCCGAGGTAGAGCGCGTGGTGAGTGGCCGCGTTCAGACCCGGGGTCTTCTCGACGATCAAGGCGGCGATCAGGAACAACAAGCCGAGGCCGCACGAGATTTCCTCGTTCAGCTCGCCGGAACTGACTTTCTCCCGGAGTGAAAGCTCGCCGGACCGGGGCTTGAGGGGCAGCGGTCGAATCTTGGCCCCGGTCTCGCGCACTTGATCGATCATGGTGGACTCCGGAGAAATCTCGGAATCGAAGGTGATGGAGAGGACTTTCCCGAGGTATGAGGCGGTCGCGCGGCGCACGCCGGGGATCTTGTTAACCTTGCGCTCCAGCTTTTGCGCGCAGGCTTCGCAGGCACTACCCTCGAGCCGGAAGATGGATTTTTGCAATGCGGCTGCGACTTGGCCGAGATGTTCGCTGACCAGCTCGCGGACATCATTTTCACTCAGACGCTGGGGATCGAAGTCGATGTCCACCCGGGCACGCACCGGGTCTGCGATGACCTGGACGATGCCCTTGTGGTCGACGAGGTTGTGACCGAACCGTTTCACGGTGTCATTTTCTGTAGATTGATTTTCCATGAAATAGGGCGCTGGGCTCGTGGCAGGATATCCCTGGCAGCGGCTTGTCGAAAGTTTTTTTGAAATCCAACCGATCGGTTACTCAATCGCTGCTTGTAACAAGGGGGGATCCCGCTTGAATTGTGTTGAGATGGATATTTTGCTGGTTGAAGATGAGCCTCAGCTCGCGGATCAGGTCAACCGCGCTTTAGTCCGAGCGGGACATGCCGTCACCCGGGCGGTGGATGGTCCGTCGGCATTGAAGGCGGTCATTCATACGCGCTTCGACCTGGTATTGCTCGATGTGAATTTACCGGGCTTCGATGGATTCGAAGTGCTGACCCGGATTCGTGCCGCGCGGCTGCCGGTGCGGGTGATGATGCTCACCGCGCGCTCGGAGGTGGGGGATCGCGTCGCCGGACTCAAGGCGGGAGCGGATGACTACTTGACCAAGCCATTCGCGATGGAGGAACTGCTAGCCCGGGTGGACGTGCTGGGCCGGCGCAATGTCGCGCCCGAATCCGACACCGTTTTCCAAGTGGGGGATATCTGCATGGACATGGGGAAGCGCAAGGTGAGCCGGGGCGGGGACAAGATTGAGCTCTCGCCACGCGAGTTCGAGGTGCTGCACGTCTTCATGAAGGAGCCCGGACGGGCGTTTTCGCGGGATGAGATCTGTGAGCGGATTTGGGAGCGCGAACACGAATACGACACGCGGACCGTTGAGATTTTCATCATGCGCCTGCGCAAGAAGCTGGATCGCTCGGACGGTGAGTCGGTCATCCGTACGATCCGGGGCGTGGGTTACATGGTGAAGCTCTTGCCATGAAACGCTGGTCGCTCAAGGTTAAGGTCGGGGTCTACGCGGCGATGCTGACGATGGCGGCGCTCGTTGCGGGGGTGGGGGTGATGATGATCACGCTCTACTTCCATCAGGTTTCCCAGCTGGATGATGACTTGCAAGGGGATGCCAAGGAGTTGGTGTGGGACATCACCAACTTCCGCGATGCACCGCGTGAAGCGAATGAGCCGCTGAGCGAAAAATTCATCCCGGTGGATATGCGCGACTACTATCTGATGATCGAGGGGCCGGGCGGGAAGCTTCTCTATCAATCGGCGAATCTCCAGGGCGAGCGGCTCCATGGCGAGGTTGGGAAAATCCAGACGGTGAGATTGTTGGGTCGCGCGTGCCGCGTCGGCACATGGTATGTGGCCCCCTATCAGGTCCGAGTCGGGGCCCGCTTGAACGTGATCGAGCGATTTCTGGCGAACCTCGGAGTGGGATTCGCAACCGGGCTTCCCGCGGTGGGTTTGGTGGTGTTTTTCGGTGGCTTGTGGCTCGGTCGGCGCGCGGTCGCTCCGGTAGCGGAATTGAGCGCGGCCGCAGAGCGCATCAACGCCAGCAATCCCTTGGAACGCCTGCCGCTGCCGGAAACTCATGATGAAATCGCCAAGCTGACGGAGGTCTTGAACCGGAGCTTCGACCGCCTGCAGGCATCGTATGAAATCGCGAGCCGCTTTTCCGCAGACGCCTCGCACCAACTGAAAACCCCGGTGACCATCTTGCGCGCGGGGCTGGACCACCTTTCCCGGGCGACGGCTCTGAATGAAGCGCAGGCGACGGAAGTCTCGCTCCTCCGGCAACAAACCCGCCGGCTCACCTCGCTGATCGAGGACTTGTTATTGCTCGCTCAGGCGGATAGCGGACGGATGGCTTTGGAGATCGAGGTGCTCGATCTCAAGGCCTTGGTCGAAGCGGCCAGTGATGATTTACAAACGCTCGTCGATGGCAAAAAGATCGTGGTGGAGGAAAATCTGCCAGATGGCTTCACGGTCAATGCCGACCGGCGGCTGGTGGCGATGGTGCTGCAAAATCTGGTGGAGAATGCCGCGAAATACACTCCGGATGGCGGGCGGGTGCGAATCAAGGGTGCCAACGAGAATGGCTGGCGGGTGGTGCGGATTTCCAACAGCGGCCAAGAAATCGCGGTGGAAGATCGCGAGCAGATTTTCGAACGTTTCAGGCGGGGATCCGCAACCGGCGGCGGTGTTCGAGGCCACGGCTTGGGACTGAACATCGCCCGCGAGATGCTTCGCGCGCACGGCGGCGAGTTGTCCTTGAACGCGTCGGGGCCGGGCTGGATCGAATTCGAGCTCCGCTTGCCAAGCGCGCCCGTGGAAAAGCCGGACCGTTAGGAAACGGTGAGCTTGGCCCGCACCTTCGCCGCCAGTTCGTGGAACGCGGCGGAGACTTTGCTCTCCGCGGGGGAAACCAAGGCCACCGGTGCCCCCCGGTCGCCTCGCTCGCGGGTCTCGATGTCGATCGGGATCTGTCCTAGCAGCGGGACATTCATTTCCTCGGCCTCGCGCACGCCACCGTCCTTGCCGAAGATGGGGTATTTCTTTCCCGCGTCGCACTCGAACCACGCCATGTTTTCGATCAATCCGAGAATCGGCACATTGACCTTGGCAAACATGGCGACGGCTTTGCGCGCATCGATCAGGGCGACTTCCTGAGGGGTGGTCACGATGATCGTGCCATCCACGGTGACAGTTTGGACGATGGTGAGTTGGATGTCGCCGGTGCCGGGTGGCAGGTCAAGAACCAGATAGTCCAGCTCCCCCCAAGCGACCTGGCGGAGAAATTGCTGGGTGTAGCGCGTCGCCATGGGCCCGCGGACGATCACTGGCGAGCGGTCTTCTAGCAGAAATCCCATCGACATGAGTTTCAGGCCGTGGGCTTCGAGCGGGATGATCTCATCGTGCTCGTTCGCCATCGGCCGCTCGTTGACGCCAAACATTTGGGCGACGGACGGGCCGTAGAGATCGCAATCGCAGAGTCCGACCTTGGCTCCGGTCGCGGCGAGGGCGACGGCGAGATTCGCGGCGACGGTGGATTTCCCCACTCCGCCTTTTCCGGAGGCGACGGCGATGATGCGCTTGACGCCGGGAATCGAAGATTTTCCAACCGTTGCACCCAGGCCGCCCGCAGCTGCGGGGGCGTCTTTGACGTCGATTTCGATTTTCACGGTGCCGATATCCGGCAGGGGATCGAGGATGGCGTGGCAGTCGTGGAAGATTTGCTCGGGGACCTTCGCATCGCGGGTGGCGATTTCGATGTGGACGGTAACGATGCCGGGTTCGCACTTCACGTCCTTGACGAGGCCGAAGGAGATGATGTCCCGGGAAAAACCGGGGTAGCGGACTTGGCGGAGAGCTTCGCGGATGAAATCAGGAGTCATGGACGGCGGCAGTCTCAACCAATCGGCCGGAGGTGCAACGCGATTGTGATAAATCCTGCCTTCTTCGTAACGATTCCTTGGTTTTGCGATGGCCGGGGTTGACTCGATCCCCGATCCTCCGGAAGAATCCGCCGCGTCACACGCTCACACACCCATGGAAAATGTCATCATCATCGGCACCGGTTGCGCCGGATACACCGCAGCGATCTACACGGCACGCGCCAATCTAACGCCTTTGCTGCTGTCCGGCACCCAGCCCGGTGGCCAGCTGACGACCACCACGGAGGTGGAGAATTTCCCCGGTCACCCGGACGGCATCATGGGGCCTGACCTGATGATGAAAATGCAGACGCAGGCGGAAAAGTTCGGCGCCCGGATCGCCTGGGCCAGCGTCGAGTCGGTCGAGCGCCGCGCGGACGGCACCTTCCTGCTCGATGCGGGATCGGAAAAATTTGAAGCCAAAACGGTGATTGTCGCCACCGGTGCCGCTCCCCGCCATCTGGGTATTCCAGGCGAGCAAAAACTCATCGGCCATGGCCTGACGTCGTGTGCGACCTGTGACGGTGCATTCTATCGCGATGTTCCGGTCTGCGTCATCGGCGGTGGTGACAGTGCGTGTGAAGAGGCCAGTTTCCTCACCCGCTTCGCCAGCAAGGTTTATTTGATTCATCGCAGAGACGAGCTTAGGGCGTCGAAAATCATGGCGGACCGCGCCTTGGCGAATCCGAAAATCGAGCCGGTTTGGAACTCGACCGTGAGCGAGTATCTCGTCGACGAGAAGAACGAGATGCGCGCGGTGATGTTGAAAAACCTGATCAACGGTGAGGAAAAAGAACTCGAAGTCGCCTGCGTTTTCGTTGCCATCGGTCACGTCCCGAACAGTGCATTCCTCGGCAACCTCGTCGATAAGGACGAGAATGGTTATATCCTGCAAAACCCCGGCCGGACTGCGACCAAGACCGCGGGACTTTTCGCCGCCGGTGATGTTGCGGATCACTACTACCGCCAAGCGATCACGGCTGCCGGCCAAGGATGCGCCGCGGCCCTGGAAGCCGAGCGCTATCTCAGCGACCACGAGTGATTCCGGGAATCACTGCCTGAAAGGCTCTCAGGCGCATAGGCTGAGGTTGAGAACCATTCTCTCATCCTTGGCCACCGGCACGTTACTGCAAGCAAGCGAGTGCCGTGGGTGTTGGACCTGCGACTTTGCGGAGGGCAAACGGAATGGCTCACTGTGCGCTCTTCGTCCACAACGGCGTAACGAACGTCGACTGCATAGCGTAAACCGTTGTTTTAGATGACTTTTCGTGCGGGCTTCGGAAAATGGTTTTTTGGAAAAAAACCGCTGGCTATTAAGAAAAGTTAATTATACACACGGCCCGTATTTCTAAATCCAATCCAACGGCCATGAAAACGCGGTTCATTACGAGGGTCCTTTGCGGGCTTATCCCAAGCGCGACAGTCGCTGTTTCTAAATTACCAAGAGTCCAAATTGGAACCTGCGGAATCGCTCTCGCCAATTCACGAATATCCTAGCCGTTATGTATCAATCAAGAGCAGCATCGAAATCAGATCCCATTCGGCCGTGGTTCGAAACATTGGAGTTACTGGGAGAGTTTGACGGTATCCGCTTCGGGCATGTGCCTCCCTCAAATGTTGAAGCCGAATGGCTCTATCTTTCCCATAAGGAATATGATGGGATTGGAGGATTTGCTCACCTGCTGCGGGAGCGGGGAGCCATCATCGAAAACCTCCCTAAGATCACGCATCCGGCGAAACTCTCGTGGTGGCCGTTCATTCTTTTTTTGCCGACAATGTTGGCACCACGCAAATGTCAAAAATGGCTGGAGTTGAAGCAGGGTGAAAAGCTTGAAACTACGGTGCAACCCGCACCGGCCGTGGCATTTCAGATCTTCGATGAGGAAAAGACGGCCAAAATCCGGCGAGCGAGTCGCCTTGCCGATGTCACAGTAAACTCCTTTTTAATGAAGTATCTTGATCGTGCCATACGCCCGTCGCTTTCTGATCCGGCTTGTGCGATCCCATGGATGGTTCCGGTAAACTTGCGGGGGAAAGTTACCCAGCCTCGGGATACGGGGAACCATTCGAGCTATGTAGGGATTAGAATTTATGCTTCGGAAGGAGTAAAAGAAATTCAAAACCACATCTACAAAGCACTGAAAAAAGGTCAACATTTAGCGGCATGGAAGGGATTTGCGGTTAGCCAAAATACCAGCACAAAAACCAAGGTGCGATTGATTAAAGCGAACCGGGCCACATCTCAGTGGAGTGTTGGTGGTTTTTCGAATTTGGGTGAGTGGGATCATGAGAATGAAATTACCGCGCCGGATTGCCAGGGTGATTGGTTATTCGCTCCACCGGTTCTCAGATTTCAAATGATCGGCGCAGGATGTGTTACATTTAAAGGGAGGCTGACACTTACCTTGCAGATCCATCCAGAGCTGACGACTTCGCCTGAAGTCGCCACCGAGTGGTTGCGCTCATGGGTCCGCGAGATCGAACTGGGGCTTCCAGATTCGTTATGACAATAGGTTTGCTGAAATGTCGCGTCACAAATCAAAAAAATAATCGGAAGTAATGATAACCAAATGGATGAGCTGGACTTTAGGATGTGCTGGGATTTTCATGGGTATATTAACCGGCGATGCTCAGGCAGTTGGTTTCAGATTGCCGAATCAGGATCCCGAAGGGATTGCTAGGGGAAATGCATTCGCTGCTACTGCTGATAATCCGTCGGCTATTTATTATAATCCGGCAGGTATTTGTCAGCTTGAGGGACAACAAATAAGCATCGGCACTTACTTCATTTCCACAAACGTGGACTATGAGTCAGCTTCGGGCGAGACGGCTTCCACGGTTTCGGATTTTCAGGCGGTCCCTCAGGTCTATTATGTTTATTCTCCTGAAGCCTCGCCGGTTTCGTATGGTTTTGGCATCTACGCACCTTATGGTTTGGGAATCGATTATAAAGATGACACTCCGTTTTCGACATTAGCGGAAGAAGGCAAGTTGCTTTATGCGTGTTTCAATCCAGTAGTCGCTTATCAACTATTGCCGAGCTTGTCGGTGGCTGCCGGATTGACGCTAAATTACTCGGATGTCAGCATAAAAAAGCATATCGGGCTCTCGGCAGGTGACCAGTTCCGTTTTGATGGCGATGGGCTGGCAACTG
>JAYWDF010000992.1:0-2829 GCA_043779985.1 Akkermansiaceae bacterium
AATCGGCCAAGGCGAGAACGTGGGATGTGGAAGGGGAGATCATGGGTTCATGTGAACAGTTTGAGCGAGGGGTGTCAATTGAGGAGTCCTTGGACGGAAATTGGACGGGAAGCGTTAATGCGCGAGGACCCCACTCACCTTCGATTAGAGTGATATGCACAAACTGGGATCGTAACTTTTCTCAAATGCCTGCTGGGCCAAATGAAATTCTTCGAGGCGGATCGCTTCCAGTTTTCTGTCCAGCATCGATTCGATGATCACGTGAGTATCCGCAAAGCATGATGCGAAACGTTGATAGTCGGTCACCGCGTGGTCAGACATTGGAACGTGCCTGCACCGGGAATCCAATTCACTGATGTGGACTTCAGCGATACGGTCGGCGAATGTCTGAATCAATCCCATCAGAAGAGATAGTGTTGAGTCAATTTGCCTCGCATGCGCCACGTCCAAGCAGAGGCGGGCAAGAGGCAGCAGATCAAAGAAATACGACAGTTCGGATACAGTTCTCCCCACGGCCTTTCTGCGATCCATATTTTCAATGAGGAGGTGTTTCCCAAAGCATTCCCAACGCTGCGGCGTGTAAATCACATCCGGATGTACTACGATGTTCCACTTCCTCTCTCTCACAGGCAGGAGTAGTTCAATTACACGAGCTTCCTGATCTTGAGAAAACGAACTCGGAGCATGAAAGGAAATGTAGCTGAACGAATCGAGGTCTATCCGATCAAGCTGGTTCACCAGCGGTTCCAACTCATCGAAGCGAAGCGCGGAAAGTTCCACCGTCCGCATGTCGTGATCTTTCATCCAGGAAACGGCCGAACGAAAATTTCCACGCTCGAGTGCGCCCGTGGAAAAACCGAAACGGTGGGAGGAGGTATCAGAATCCGACATACTCGAGGCTGAGGTTGGCGATTGGATCTTCATCATTCTCACGATCAAAAAACAACAGTTTGAGGCCGGAAGCAAATTCCTTGCCGATATCCCGGACCTCTTGGAATACAGGATCGGTGTCCGCTTCATGGTGGCTCAGCGCCTCCAATCTCCTTCGTTTTTCGGCGTCATCGAGAAAAGTAAGCCAAGCGTCATAGGCTCCGAAAATTTTGCCAGCCACCAACTTCCGCTTGGTTTCATCCTTCACACAGGAGTCGATGAACTGAGCCAGAACTTCCAATGGTGGGGTGCCAGCGAATTTCGCGGCGGCTTGAATGAAGGGGTGGGAGTTGCTGTCCTCAAAAAATCCTCCACCCGTCAGATCCGGCGGATCGATCTGGCAGCGAAAACAGAATGCCAGACCGCTCGCAAACAAAAGCTTGCGGCTCAAGCGAAGCTTGGCGTTTCGCAGCGCCCACTTTTGCCCTCCTTGGTCCCGATATTTCGAAGCGTAGTCCACACCAATGGTCCGCCAGTAGCGGGTCAGATCGTTGAGCAGAAATCTCGGCACCTTTCGCGGCCCGGTTGGGTCGAAATGAGCATCCTCCTCGAAGTAGCGTTCCAGGATGCAGTTCAGAACCCCGCTCCAGATGGGATCGGCGGAATCCGATGCGGAGAGGCTGACCGGTCGCGACTCGAGAAGCATCAGGATGCGCCGGGTAAGATTCAGGTTGGAATCTTCCGTGCCGCCAATCCGATGAACCAGATCGTGGGAGAAACAGAGGTTGCCGAAGGTTCCACTGCTGCCTGGAGCGCGCAGTCCCTTTCCATCGGCTTCCTTAATAGCCCGTTCGATCAACCGGGCGGTGGAGGCGTGGCTGTTCTTCGCTGACCCGTCAATGAGCAAGGTCCAATCGCAATCACTTCCACCGAGCATCTCATGCCGGGCAAACGATCCGAACAGGACCAAGCTGCTATCGGCATCCAGAACGCGGTTTGCCGTCATCGAACCCTTTTTGGCCTCCTCACGAATGGCCGCCTTTAAAACCATTTCAGCCTCGTGCGTGATGGTCACACAAGTTGCGAACGATGGCCATGAGGCATTGCATTCCTTTTCGAGTTTCGAAAGCGAAGGAAATGGATTGGCGGGAACGGTCATCGGTGGAAGCGGTCTTTTTTACTCAAATGATCCGAATCTGCGAGCAATAACGCCACCCAAATCGAGAGCCTTGAGAAATGGCCGGGGCCGTGGTTGGCGGTGTAGATGGCGGCCTTCTTCGGGCAGATGTCGTTCGACCAGACGGCGGTGCAGGCGTGCTTGGCTCCTTGGGTGACAAGGCCGCTGCCGGCAAAGAAATCGACGAAGGTTGGAAGGGGTGTGTTCAGGAGCAGAACTGTTCGGCATGGTCCCTGCTGGGCAGAAACTTTTTCTGCCGGGTGATTCAAATAAGTGCTTGTACTGTTAGATTTGATCTGTTTCTCTTCGCTCGTGGCCCGCTCGAAGGACAAGATCGATGAGAAACAGCTTTCCAGTTGGAAGCTTCTCGACGATTTCCGCGCACGTCTCGCCAAGGTCCAGGCCGCCACTCCCAAAGTCGCGAAAAAGCCCGGCGGCCCCGAACGTAAACTGCTAGAGTCTGACTATTTCTGTCTGTTTCTCTTCGGTTTGCTCAATCCAGTGGTCGATGCCATGCGCGGGCTTTGCGCGGCGAGCCATCTCAAGCGAGTGCAGAAGGACGTCTGCACCAGGCCGGTGAGTCTCGGCAGTTTCTCCGAAGCGCAGGGAGTTTTCGACCCCGAATTGCTTAAAAAAGTGTTCCTCCAACTCGCCAGCGAAATTCCCACCTCGTGGGGCGATGCTCGGCTCGCCCATCTAGCAGACAAGCTCAAACTCGTGGACGGCACCCTGCTGCCCGCCCTGCCGCGGATGCACTGGGCGCTCTGGCTCAACGACCAAAA
>JAYWDF010000993.1:0-2829 GCA_043779985.1 Akkermansiaceae bacterium
TACCGCTTGGCGAGGGTCAGCAACAGGAGTTTCGGCTGCTGCTGAAACGCAGGCGGCGATATACGTGAAGAGAACGAGATTCCTGCTAGGCATGGCCTCGTCTAGCCATCCGGGATAGATCGGTCAAGCTGGTTTTAGTGATGTATGTCTCATCGTATTGCGCCATGGGCGACGACGTCCCTTACCGCCATCCTAACGGCCTACTTGAGATCCCGATCCAGTGGGTTCTCGAAGACGGGGAACAGTTCGCCTTCAACGCCGAGCCGGCATGGGGCGTCATCCCGGAAACCTGTGACAAGGTCTTCACCCTCTGGCTGCGTGAATTTGAGGCGGCCTACCAGTTTGGGACCTGCATGTCGCTTATCTTACACCCATGGTTAAGCGGCCATCCCGCCCGCCTCCAACTGCTGGAGCGCCTTGTCAGAACGATGCAGGACCACCCCGGCGTTTGGTTCGCCACCGGCTCCCAGATCGCGGAATGGTTTGACCAGAACCCGGACGCAAGGCGCGAAGTGGACCTCAAATGACGGCTTACACCAACTGGGTCTCCACCAGCAGCTTGTAAGTTCCATCCCTTGCCAGCAGCTCTTCATGCGTGCCGCTTTCTACGATCCTGCCATGGTTGAAGACGAGGATGTTATCCGCATGCCTAACGGTCGATAGGCGGTGGGCGATGACGAGGCTGGTGCGGCCGTGCATGGCGCGTTCTAGCGCTTCGTTGACGAGGCGCTCGCTCTCGGTATCGAGCGCGGAGGTCGCTTCGTCCAGCAGGAGGATGCGGGGATTGGCGAGGATGGCGCGGGCGATGGCGATGCGCTGGCGCTGGCCACCGGAAAGCTTGGTGCCGCGGGGGCCGACGATCGTGTCGTAGCCCTCGGGCAGGGCGCTGATGAAGTCGTGGGCGTTGGCCATTCCTGCGATGCGGGCGATGTCCTCGCGGCTGGCACCGGGATTTCCATACTCGATGTTTTCGAGGATGGTGCCGCCGAAGAGCATGACTTCCTGGGGGACGATGGCCATTTGTGCGCGCAGGCAGGGCAGGCCGATCTCGGCGGCGTTGACGTCATCGAACAGAATGCGGCCGGACTCGGGGTGATGGAAGCCGAGGATGAGGGAGAAAATGGTGGATTTCCCCGCGCCTGAAGGGCCGACGAGGGCGATGCGCTGGCCGGGTTCGATTTGGAAATCGATATCGTTGAGGACTTGGACATCGGGCCGGGAGGAGTAGCGGAAGTTGACGCGTTTGAAGCCCAGGGCACCTTGAAGCAAGATGTCATTCGCGCCGCTCACTCGCTCGGTGGGGGTATCGAGAATTTCGCGGAGGCGATCGGTCGCCCCGGCGGTTTGTTGGAACTGGGAGATGATTTCCGGGAAGGAGCCGAGCGAGGCGCCGACGAAGATGGAGAAAAGGATGAAGGCGGCGAAATTCGTCCACCCGATCTCGCCGTGGGCATACATCCGCGCGCCGAACCAAGTCACAAAGGCAACGGTCCCGAAGAGGGCGAAGATGATGAAAGAGAGAAACGCGGCACGGTGGCGGGCACCGCGCAGGGAGACGGTAAAGAAGGAGGCGAGCGCACGATCGTAACGGCGGGCTTCGAAGTCTTCATTTCCGAAGGCTTTGACATCGGCGATGGACTGGGTGGTTTCCTCGATGACGGTGCCGGCCTCGGCGAGTGCGTCCTGCGCATCGCGGGAGAAGCCGCGGACTTTCCGGCCGAAAAACGCGATGGCGAGCACGACGACGGGCACGCTGCCGAGCATGATGAGGGACAATTTCCACGAGGCGACGAAGATGAAGATGAGCCCGCCGACGAGGATGACGGTGTGGCGCACGGCCTGGGGGACCGCGTTAAGCAAGGTGTCGCGAACGATACCGAGATCGGCGGAAACCCGGTTGCTGAGGGCACCGGAGCGTTGTTCCTGGTAGAAGGGCACCGGTAGTTTCACCAAATGGCCAAAAATATCGCGGCGAAGGTGATTGAGGGCGGCCTCGCCGGAGCGGATGAAGCCTTGGACGCGGAAGAAGGCGATGATGGATTGCACGGCCAACACGCTGATGAGCATGAGGACGATGTGGTTGGATTTTTCCAAGATCTGCGCGGGAGCAACTCCATGGCGAAGGGCGTCGGTAGGATTTCCGATGAGCTCCTTGAGAAAATACGGGAACGCCAGCGAGAGGACAGCTGTAAAGAAGAGCGCGGCGAGCGAGGGCAGGAAAACCGCCTTTTCCTTCATGAGGTAACCGAGGACCCATCGGTGGGAGGACAACGGCTTTTTCAATTTCGGCTCGGACATGCGCGGATGGGAAACGATGGAGCCCGCAGCGGCAAGCCAATCCTTGAGGTTGCGTGCCGGGTCGGAATGCTGCATGAACGGCGGCCATGACGGGTCGGGAAATTCGAGAGGCGCTGATTCACGCAGGAGTGATGCCGAGCAAACAACTGGGGCAGAACTTTTTGATCGATCCGAATATGGCTCGCTGGATCGTTTCACAGCTGGAAATCACCGAGCACGACGCGGTCGTCGAGGTCGGCCCAGGCACCGGTTCACTCAGCGAACACCTGGTGGGGAAGGTGCGGAAGTTGATCCTCATTGAGTTCGACGCGCGGCTCGCCGATGCCCTCAAACATCGATTTCGCAACGATCCGAGCGTGGAAGTTCATCATGCCGACGGGGTGAAATTCGACGGTCGACAGCTTTTCAAACACCGCCCGTTGAAGTTTCTCGGCAATCTCCCCTACTCCTGCGGCGGGGCGATCATGAAGAACCTGCTGAGCCGCCCGCATCCTTTCGAGCGCGCGGTGATCATGCTGCAAAAGGAAGTTA